>CAMOEP010000052.1 GCA_946612185.1 uncultured Ruminococcus sp. | reverse complement strand
GCATTCTTATCTCCAGACCTGCGGCAGTACTCATCTTGTCAACGTTCAGGTAGATATCGCCCTCCAGCCAGATGCGGATATCCACGTCGCTCATCTTGGTCAGAGGGTCACAGCCCTCGTTCTCAGCGTAGATGTCCTTCACCAGGTCGATAGGCAGAAAATTCGGGTCATAGTTGCGGAGGATACGCTGTTTCTCGTCCTCCTTCATGATGTTGGTATTGCCAACGTAGAAGGTCTTGAGATTATCGCCGTAGCGCTCAGCGTTGCGGTACATATTGTATCCGCCGAAGAATTCGTCTGCACCCTCGCCGGAGTAGCAGAGTTTTGTATGCTTGGCAGTAGCCAGACAGCCCAGAGTGAACACGATAGCTGAAGCATCACCGAGAGGCTGCTCCATATTGTACATAGTATACGGCACGATATCGAAGAAGTCCTTGGGCTGGATATTAGCCACGCTATGCTCCACATTCAGAAGCTCAGCAGTCTTTGCAGCCACACGGGACTCATCGAAGCGCTCCTCGTCATAGCCGCAGGAATCGGCACGCTTAGCGTCGCTCATAGCCAGGACGTAGGAGGAGTCAACGCCGCCGGAGAGGAATGACTCAGCGGTTTCCTCCGGCTCTTTGACCTCAGTGAAGATATGACCGAGTGTGGAGTGTATCTCGTCAGCCCAGTCCTCCAGGGAGGGCTTATCGTCGGGCTTGAAGGTAGGAGCGAAGTATCTGCCTATCTCCAGCTTGCCGTCCTTGAATTCCAGCCAGTGACCGGGCATAAGCTTCTTGACACCCTTGAAGAAAGTCTCCTCGCCGGCAACGTAGGTCAGGGACATATATATCTGGAGCATTTTCTCATTCAGTTCCTTGACGAAGCCGTCCTGCTCCATGATATTGCGTATCATAGTGCCGCAGAGAAGCCTGTTATCGGCAGTGAGGTAATAGTAGAAGGGCTTTGTGCCGAACTGGTCACGCAGAGCGAAAATCTTCTGCTCCTTGTCGTCCCAGAGCCAGAAAGCGAACATACCGTAGATATGGTCAGCCATAGTCCTGCCCCACTTCTCGTAAGCGGCGGTGATTATAGCTTTCTCACGGCTCTCTCTGGGGAGCGACTGGTCAAGTCCCAGTTCCGCACACAGCTCTTTCCAGTTGCGGATATGTCCTCTGTATTCACGGATCTCAGTCATACTAATTCTCCTTTTTATTATATTGACCTCCCCGGCAGTATCCGGAGAGGTCTGATTACGGGTGCAGTCAGGCGGCACGCTTGAAGCTGAATTTATTCTCGTTGCCGTCCCTGAGTCTCTGGATATTGGTTCTGTGCATCCAGATGACTATTACTGCCATAGGTATCGAAAGTACCATATACAGCAGGCTTCTGCTGAAACCGTCGCCGTCCACCAGCCAACTCATAAGCAGCGTCGCCAGCGGACAGTACGCAGCGGATATGATAGAACCAACTGATACATAATGCGACAGCGCCACGATGACTATGAATATCGCCAGAAGTGCCACAAAAACCTTCGGGTCTACCATGAGGAACGATGCCACGCCTACAAGCACGCCCTTACCGCCCCTGAACTGGAAGTAAGCCGGGAAAATGTGTCCGATAACGGCGAAAAGTCCGGCGACGTAGCCGATATAGTGTGTATCGTTATCCGGGGAAAGTCCTGCTTCAAGACCGTAGGCAATGGTTCTGGAAGCCGCAACCGCCATAACGCCCTTGCTCAGGTCACCGATAAGGGTAAGCACTGCCGGTGCAGCGCCGCAGCAGCGGTAAGTATTCGTCAGACCGCCGTTTTTGCTGCCCATAGTCCTGATGTCCTTGCCGGTGATTATCTTTACAACGATTATTGCGAAGTTCAGGCTGCCCAGCATATAGCCCAGAATAGCAGCAAGTATCACAGCAAGCATGATCTTCATTACTTGTCTCCACCTCCTCTTTCACGGACGATGAAGCGCACGGGAGTACCCTCAAGTCCGAAAGTGGAGCGGATCTGATTCTCGATGTATCTCCTGTAGGAGAAGTGGAAAAGGTCGGCACGGTTGACAAAAGTAACGAAGGTAGGCGGCTTTGTGGAAGGCTGAGTCATGTAGTATATCTTCAGTCTCCTGCCCTTGTCTGAGGGGGGCTGCACCCTTGTAGTAGCATATGCAAGAACGTCGTTGAGCATACCAGTTGAGATACGCATACTGTTCTGCCCGTAGGTGTACTTTATCAGCTCATAGAGCTTGTCGATGCGCTGACCGGTCTTAGCGGATATGAACACGAAAGGAACGTAGGACATGAAGCTGAAATCGTTCTCCAGCTTTGTGCGGAATTCCTGCATAGTCTTGTCGTTCTTCTCGATAAGATCCCATTTATTTACTGCCACAACGCAGGCTTTTCCCTGCTCATGGGCATAACCGGCAACCTTCGAGTCCTGCTCAGTGAAGCCCTCGGTAGCGTCCAGCATGATAACGCAAACGTCCGCACGGTCAACTGCCATATACGCACGCAGCACGCTGTAATGCTCCACCTTTTCGGTTATCTTGGACTTCTTGCGGATACCGGCTGTGTCGATGAACACGAACTTGCCCAGGTCATTTTCGATGACGGTATCCGTTGAGTCACGGGTAGTTCCGGCGATATCGGACACGATAACACGTTCCTCGCCGGCAATTTTATTTATAAGTGAGGACTTGCCTGCATTCGGTTTGCCGATAACGGCGACCTTGATGACCTCCTCGTCGTACTCCGGCTCATTCATATCCGGAAGCAGATCATAGACAGCGTCCAGCATATCGCCAGTGCCGTGACCATGGACGGAGGAAATGGGGAACGGGTCACCCAGACCCAGGTTATAGAATTCGTACAGTTCCATAGGCGGTTCGCCCAGGGAGTCTACCTTATTAACAGCCAGGATAACGGGTTTACCGCTTTTCTGGAGCATTTCTGCAACTGCATAGTCATCGGCAGTAACGCCGCAGCGGATATCGGTAACGAATACTATAACGTCAGCTTTTTCGATAGCAAGCTGAGACTGTCTGCGCATCTGAGCCAGGATAACGTCATTGCTTTCCGGCTCGATACCGCCAGTATCCACCACCATAAATTCCTTGCTGCGCCACTCGCACTTTGAGTAGATCCTGTCACGGGTAACGCCGGGGGTATCCTCGACGATAGAAAGGCGCTGACCGATAAGTTTGTTGAACAGTGTGGACTTGCCGACGTTAGGTCGTCCTACAACAGCAAC
Source organism: uncultured Ruminococcus sp. (assembly GCA_946612185.1). Taxonomy (GTDB): domain Bacteria; phylum Bacillota; class Clostridia; order Oscillospirales; family Ruminococcaceae; genus Ruminococcus. Next base: position 7,564 of record CAMOEP010000052.1, on the reverse strand, counting down.
TATAGGTAAAGACATGGCTGTCACTCCTTTCCGGCGTTCACCACTGAACGCCCATAATAGCATCAAGAAGTTCAAAGCCGTCGCTCTGGGAACTTCTTACTTTTATATTCAGTTCACGCTCCACGTCCTCCACGGTCAGATCATCGAGGAAAACGTTGCTGTCACGGCGGAGCATAGCGGAGGATATCAGCAATTCCTCGCCGTTGTCACGTCCCTTTAGCTGAGCGATAAGGTCCTGAGCGGTGATAAGCCCGGTAACGGTGATAGTCTCACCGAAGAAGTCGTTGCGGATCTTTATCACGTCGCACCGGAGCAGCGGGAACTTCTCCATAGCCCTCTTTGCAAGCTGGCAGATTATCGGGTATGGGCTTGCGCCGGTGGCGATAGTCACATGACGCTCGCCGCCCTCCCACTCTGCGGATTCCAGAGCGTCGCTGAACTCGTCCATAAGGCTTCTGAGCATACCCACGCCGTTTTCGTACTGGGGCATATCCTCGTAGAAGTCCGCATCAGGGATATCACGTCCGGCGATGAGGAAGAATTCGTCCGAAGGAAACACCGTTCTTGTGCCGAATTTTTGGAGGAACTGCTCCTGGAAACTGGCGATGATGTCGATAGTCTCCCCTGCCTCCTCCTTAGTGAAGCCACGCAGGGGGTACAGACCCTCACGGAACTTGGTCACACCCACTGGCACGACCGCCATACTTGTGATATTCGGCATAAGGCTGCCCAGGTCGGTAAGTGACCGGCGGAGTTCATCGCCGTCGTTCAAACCGGGGCAGCAGACGATCTGGCAGTTAAGCTTGATACCGCTCTGTGCAAGCTGGTAAATATATTTAAGTTTCTCTCCGGCGAAGCGATTTTTCATCATTTTCACACGGAGTTCCGGGTTAGTGGTATGGACGGAAACGTTGATATTCAGCTTCATCTGAATGATTCTGTCGATATCAGACTGACTGAGGTTAGTCAGTGTGACATAATTGCCCTGGAGGAATGACAAGCGTGTGTCATCGTCCTTGAAGTAGAGAGTCTCACGCATACCCGGCGGCATCTGGTCGATGAAGCAAAAGACGCATTTATTGGCGCAGGACTGTTTGCTGTCCATGAGGAAAGTCTCGAATTCAAGCCCCAGATCGTCGTACTCGTCCTTTTCGACGGTGAAGGTAAGTTCCTCGCCGTGGCGGACGATATCCAGCACAACGGTAGTTTCGGCGGCGTAGTACATATAATCCAGCACGTCCTTGACTCTGTGACCATTTATGGACGCAAGCAGATCGCCCTCGAAAACGCCGGACTTATCCGCCGGAGAACCGGGGATAACGCTGTTGATCTTGACCATAGTACCTCCTTCGCAGACCAATTAAAAAGGAGAGAAAGACAAGTCCTCCTCTCCTCCTCATGTATCGGAAATAAGCCGATTATTCAGCGTCCAGCTTCAGGATCTGTACGCCCTTATAGAATCCGCAGTTCTTGCAAACCTTGTGCGGAGCCTTGATTGCGCCGCAGTTATCGCACTTGGACATTGCAGGGGTCTCCAGCTTCCAAACAGCAGAACGTCTCTTGTCACGTCTTGCCTTGGAAGTTTTTCTCTTCGGTACAGCCATTTCGGCACCTCCTTACTGATAAGAGCTTCACAGCTCGCTTTAATTAATGCAATCGCAGGATTCCTCATTCAGATCGCAGCCGCAGGAAGGGCAAAGTCCCTTGCAGTCCTCTTTGCAGAGGATCTTGGTAGGCAGCTGGAGGAGAATGTCGGTAACTGCAATATCATTGAGTTCAATGCTCTCTCCGTCAGCAACGATGTAATCATCGTTATCACCGCTGAGAGAAGGAACTACAATATGTGTGAAATCGTAGTGATATTCGCCGGTAAATTCCTTGAGACACCTGTCGCAGACGAGGTCAAGGGAGAAGTCAGCGCAGTAATCGAGATAGACGACCCCAGCCCGGTTGTAGAGTCTGCCGCTTATATTCACAGGTGAAGAAAACGAGCAGCCACGGATATCCGAGAGTTCATCAGGGGTGATCTGATAGCTGATATCCTTAGTTTCACCGACGATATTAAAAAGCTGTTTAAGATTTAATTTCATATTTAATGATCCTTCAGAGCATCACTCATAATATTATACACCAAAACTGGCAGTATGTCAATAGTTTTTTGAAAATTACTTGAGGAACTGCTTAACGTTCTCAGAAAGTTCTTCCTTGTCAGCAGAAACAGTGAAGACGATCTTGATGTCCTCGCCGCTGAGCTTGTCCAGCTTTTCGAGCATAGCGCCGAAAGCCTCGAAGTCCTTGCCGCCGATCTTGAGGATACCGTCAACGTAGATATCCTTGATATCGTAGTTACCAGCCAGCATACCAGCAACGAAGCCATAGAAAGAGTCGAAGCCCTCGATGCCGAACTGTTCAGTATCGCACCATCTTACCTTGTAGCTGATGCTGCGTCTGATGTTATCGCCCTTTTCGATGCAAACGATGTTGCCGTTAGTAGACTTTACAGCCTCGTTGATCTGGTCGATGATGATCTTAGTTTTGCCGGTGCCCTTTTTACCGATAATGAGATTGATCATAGTTTACTCCTTTCGTGCCGGGAGGCACTTAGTAATATTTTTGCTTGATATTTGACCGCAGCAAAGTCTGGCTTAGCCAAGCTTTGCTTCGAGAGCAGCCTTAGCGCCTTCGTAGCCGGGCTTGCCGAGGAGAGCGAACATATTTGACTTGTAACTCTCAACGCCGGGCTGATTGAAGGGATTAACACCGAGAACGTAGCCGGAAACAGCGCAAGCCTTCTCGAAGAAGTAGATCATGTAGCCGACGCTCTCCTCGGTTGTATCCTCAAGTTCCAGGATAATATTGGGAACTCCGCCCTCAGTATGAGCCAGAACAGTACCCTCGAAAGCCTTTCTGTTAACAACGGACATATTCTGGTTTGTGAGAAAGTTCAGACCATCCAGGTTCTCCTCATCGGGCTGGAGGAACAGGTCAGACTTGGGATTCTTGATATCCACAACAGTCTCGAACATGATCCTTGCGCCGTCCTGGATATACTGACCCATAGAGTGCAGATCTGTTGAGAAAGTAACGGAAGCAGGGAAGATACCCTTGTTGTCCTTGCCCTCACTCTCACCGAAGAGCTGCTTATACCACTCGCTCATCATAACGAAGCTGGGGTCGTAGGAAACGAGCATTTCAACGGACTTACCCTTTCTGTAAAGGATATTTCTGAGAGCAGCGTACTTGTAGCAGTCGTTGCTGTCGAAGTCAGCGCAAAGTTCCTTCTGAGCCTTAGCAGCACCAGCCATAAGCTTGTCGATGTCGCAGCCTGCAACAGCGATAGGAAGCAGACCAACAGCAGTCAGGACGGAGAAACGTCCGCCAACGTCATCAGGGATAACGAAAGTCTCGTAGCCCTCAGTGTCGGACAGGTTCTTCAGAGTACCTCTTGCCTTGTCAGTGGTAGCGAAGATTCTCTCCTTAGCAGCTTCCTTGCCGTACTTATCCTCTACCATCTTCTTGAAGATGCGGAAAGCCAGAGCAGGCTCAGTAGTAGTACCGGACTTAGATATAACGTTAACGGAGAAGTCCTTGCCCTCACACAGAGCGATGATCTCGTTGAGGTAAGTGGGGTTGATGCTGTTGCCTACATAATAGATGTCAGGAGTGTCCTTCTTCATATTATTATAGAGGGGGGACTTGAGCAGTTCGATAGCAGCTCTTGCGCCCAGGTAAGAACCGCCGATACCGATAACGATGAGGATATCGGAATTCTTCTTGATCCTCTCGGCAGCAGCCTTGATCCTTGCGAATTCTTCCTTATCGTAGTCAGTAGGAAGGTTTACCCAGCCCAGGAAGTCGTTGCCCAGACCGTCCTTGTTATGGAGAGACTTAGCAGCAGCCTCGACCTGAGCCTTGATACCGGTCAGCTCGTCAGCGCCGACAAAATCGCTGAGATACTTAGTGTTTAACTTTAATGACATTTTTGTTTTACCTCCATTTTGCACAGCAAGCTGTACAAATACATATTTCCACCTATATCATACTATATTTTGAAACTTTTTTCAAGTCCCTTTATATGACTCACAAAATCTTTGTTGATTTGCAACAACATTCAACAGTGCTATTCCAGCACATTGCACATCAACTTCCGGGCAATAAAGTTGAATGAAAGCCGGTCAACTTTTTCTGCGGTGACTATGGCAGTTTCGCAGACCAGATTTTTTCCGTCGTAGAACGCCACTGTACCCACAGGCTGCCCCTTCCGCAGAGGTGCGCACAGGTAATCCGGCAGGACGACAACCGCCGCAGGTTCGCCAGAATTTCGGGGAAGAACGGCAGTCTGCTGTCCTTTTATCCGCAGGAGAACAGCACTTTCCGTGCCGCTGCGTACTGGAATCGGCTTCATCATTTCGTCCGGGAACATTACCGGAGTGACACGGTAGGCGGAGTGGGCGTGGTCGATCAGTGTTTTTGCCGATTTTTCAGCACTTTCGCCGTCCTGCGCACCAAGTACCACGGAGATAAAAGCCGTACCGCTGCCGCTTATTCCGCACTCAGCGGCACAGTAGCCGGACTCCTCGCCGTGGCAGACCTTGAACCCGGCGTGCCGCTTGTAAGTGCGGGTGAGGGAGTTCTCGCTGACCAGCTCAGTTCTGCCCTGGCGCACGAAATCACGCCATATTTTAAAGTACTTTGATACATTATCATAACTGGCGAGTTTTCGGCAAATAATGGCTATTTCACGGGCGGTGGACGTGTTCCCGTCGCTGTCGTATCCGCAGGGCGAGTGGAACGCCGTAGAGCGCAGCCCCAGGTCGAAAGCCTCGCTGTTCATGCGGCTGACGAAGTTCTCGATGGACTGTTCGCATCCCTCCGCCAGGACGAGCGCCGCATCGTTGGCGTTGCCGATGATAACGCCTCTGAGCAGTTCGTCAACGGTTATCTGCTCGCCGGGTTCGAGCCAGATAACAGCGCCTTTCGTGCCGCTGACGGACTGAGAAGCGGTAAGGACGGTATCCGGCGAAATTTTGCCGGTTTCCAGGTCTTCTGCCACCAGGATCAGGGTCATAAGCTTTGTCAGATGCCCAATATTTACTGGCACGTCCGGGCAATACTCCTCCAGAACCGTCCCCGTAGAGACTTCCATAAGCACATACCCGGAAACTCCCTCATTTCCGGCATTTTCTCCCTCTGCATAAGCCTTTCCGCCGCACATGGCAATGAGGAGAAATGCCGCAAATATCGCAAAAATCCTTCTCATACGATCACCTCAGTAAATCATATGAGAAGGATTCGGATTTAATGCACAGAATTTACGTCGATGATGACGTACTCCGAAATAGTTCCGGTCTTGAAGGGTATCGCCCAGCCGGAGATGCCGCTTGTGACAATAAAGTCAGTATTCAGGCGCTTTTCGTAGCCGTAAACCCGGTCATTTGCGCCGATAGCAAGCCCAATCTGACCTGCCGGGAAGATGTGACCGCCGTGGGTGTGACCGGACAAAACCAGATCAACCCCGGACTGTGCCTCCTCGTCGTAGGCGTTGGGCTGGTGGTCGAGAACCACGGTATATTGCGAATAATCAGCCTCACTCATAAGCGAAGCCATCGCCTCACGGCTGCCACCACGCTGCTCCTCGGATTTGTCCTGCCTGCCAATGATGCGAACGTTCCCGGCGAGGGCGGACTCGTCCTCCAGGATAGTCACGCCATTTTTGGCGAGTTCCTGCCGTAAATCGTCGGTTTTGAAGTCACGGTAGCCCTCATAGTAGCCCTTGTCGTGGTTGCCGAAAATGAAGTACACGCCGTACTTTGCGTTCAATTCACCGAGTGCCTGGCACGATCTGACCATATCACTCCGGCAGCTATCGTCGTCCACGAAATCGCCTGCAACCACCACAACGTCCGGATTTTCGGCATTTATCCGCTCCATTTGCTCTGCGAACTTTTCTCCGTCCAGGATTATGCCCAAGTGGGAGTCAGCTATCAGGGCGATGCGGTAGGAGTCCTGCCCCAGGTCTTTCGTGGTGGTAAGCTGGTAGTCAGTGATGAACACATGATGTGCCAGAAACCAGCCAATTCCCAGGTATAAAGCGGTTATGCAAACTGCCGCAGCACCGGCATAATTCTTCTTCGGCGCTTCACCTCTGACACGCTTTACGAACCACGCCACAATGTCGCAGCCAAGCCAGAAAACGAACAAGTGCATCAGCACGATTATCAGCGCCCACACGTTCACGAAAAGGAACACGCCTGTAAGCGCCAAAAGTCCGATAGCCACTATCCATGAGAGCTTCGGGCGGCTTTCGTGGAGTTGTTGCAGGAAACTGAACCGGTGGATTCCCCGGACAAGGTAGACTGCGCCGCCCACTGACATTATCAGCATCAGCAGGAAAATGATGATCCACATGAGCCTCACCTCACATATGCGATAAAATCACCGAAATATCGGCATTTATTTTGTCTATCAAGTTGCTGTCATACTTCGTTTCAAGCCATTTCCTGAAACTTTCCCGGCTCATCAGGTCAAGGTAAGCGTCCCGGAGCGAAAGGTCATTTTCCCCGAAATACAGCCTGATCTGCGCCCCGTCAGCTTTCAAGCGGAAGTAAGGGAGCGCCTCCACGGTATCCATAGCCTGCGACAGGTCAACCATAGCGCATAGCTGGAAAGAATCTTGATTTACCGGGATTTTCCCCTCTGCCAGCAGAGCCATGTAGCAGGGAAGAATCACCGCTGTAGTAGGCAAATATGTGAAATACTGCCATGCCAAAAGGGAGAGGATCCATGTGAAATGGCGGTATTCCGGGAAATCAGACTGTTCAAAGTCAAAGCGGCAAAGGTTGTCCAGAAATGTTTCAAGGAACTCCCCTGCTTCGTCGCAGTAAAGCCCGAAACTATCCAGTTCACCGGAACTGTCGTACTCCTCACGAAACCGAAAACAGTTAAGCCGGAAGATCTGACCATAGTTTTCAATGCTGTCAAGGGGCAGTATCCCGCCGGAACTTAGGGTCGTCACATAGCCGCCGCTATAGTTCTTGTTCAGGTCGTCCGCAGGAAACTGGAGAAAATGCTCCCGGTTGAGGACGTAAATGTACTCCTTGTCAATTCGTGCCAGACATTCCCGGATAATTGCGTTTATCGAAGTTTCCAAATTACTTGCTGATTACTTCCTTGATCGCACCCAGCAGTTCGTCATAAGTCTCGAAAGCGGGGAACTGAGGATAATCAGCCTTGATCTGCTCGGTGCTTCTGAACAGGAAACCTGCCTTGCTTGCCTGAATCATGCCCAGATCGTTGAAGCTGTCACCGCTGGCGATTGTGTCGTAGCCGATTGACTGGAGCGCCTTGACTGTTGTCAGCTTGGACTGCTCGCAGCGCATCTTGAAGCCAGTAATTTCGCCATTTTCAGCCACTTCCAGGCTATTGCAGAAGATAGTTGGCATACCCAGCTTCTTCATGAGAGGTGCAGCGAACTGTGTGAAAGTATCGCTGATGATGATTACCTGGCACAGTGAGCGCAGTTCGTCCAGGAACTCCTTAGCGCCGGGCATGGGGTCGATCTTAG
>CAMOEP010000051.1 GCA_946612185.1 uncultured Ruminococcus sp. | reverse complement strand
GCAAGCAGATGTGCCACAAAGCCGTCAGGCGGTCTTTGTGCGGTGTTGCCTTAATATCATGGTTGTTTCTGTGATTATATGATACCAGAAATGGGTAATAATTATAAGATGCCGAACGTCATTATCTCAGTGACAAATGTCACTTCTTTATATAGTGGAATATCACGGACTGGCAGTCGCCCCAGAGTCCGCATATATTTATTCCGCAGTTCATGAGTGCTGCGCCGGATATGGTCTTTTCCGGGGCCTTTTCCTCGAAATACACAGCATCAGGGTCAAGACCTTTCAGCTTTATCCGGCGGCTGCGGCGGTTCGGTCTGCCAAGCACCTGGAAGTACTCCACAAGTGCCTCGCTCTTATCCTTCGCCACGAACATCAGTGCATGGTACTCCGGGTCATCGAATATGCTGCTTATGCGGAACAGGTCGCCGCTGCGCACAAGCCGACCATACTTTTTATATAGGGCGATCTGTCCGGGTATGGCTGACTTGTCCTCCTCAGACAGCTTCGTAACGTCAAGCTCATAACCGAACGTTCCTGCAAGGGAAACGTTGGCTCTGGTGGAAAACGGCGTAGTTCTGCCGACTGTATGGTTCGGGCATACCGAAACGTGTGCGCCCATTGCCGAGCATGGATAGCAAAGTGATGTGCCGTACTGTATCTTCAGCCGCTCAAGTGCGTCGGTGTCGTCGGAACACCATATCTGCGGCGAATAGTAAAGCATACCAGGGTCAAACCGCCCTCCGCCGCCGGAACAGTTTTCCAGGAGCAGATCCGGGTAATCAGTTACCAGCCGCTCCATAAGGTCGTATACGCCTAAAATGTACCTGTGCATGACCTCCTGCTGACGATCGGCGGGAAGTGCCAGTGAACCGGCTTCGGTGATCTGGCGGTTGCAGTCCCATTTTACATAGGCTATATCTGCGCTGTCCAATATCCTCTTTATCTGGGAGTAAACACACTCCCTTACCTCGCTCCTGGAAAGGTCGAGGACGTACTGCTCACGGCTCATGGTCATCTCCCTGCCCTTTATCTGGATAGCCCAGTCAGGGTGACTGCGGAAAAGATCAGAATCCGGTGATATCATCTCCGGCTCGAACCATATTCCAAAGCGCATACCATAGCCCTTTACACGCTCGACCAGTGCGCCAAGTCCGCCGGGAAGCTTCTTCTCGTTCACGAACCAGTCCCCCAGGGAGGAATTGTCGCTCTCCCTGTGACCGAACCAGCCGTCGTCCATAACAAGCATCTCGATGCCCAGTTCCGAGGCTTCACTGGCGATGTTCGCAAGCTTGTCCGCATCGAAATTGAAGTAGGTGGCTTCCCAGTTGTTGATAAGTACCGGGCGCTCACGGAACTTGTACGGGCTGCGGATAAGGTTCTGCCGCCAGAGGTCGTGGAAAGTCCGGCTCATTCCGCCAAGTCCCTCAAGGGAATGGACTGCTGCCGCTTCCGGGGCGGTGAAAGTCTCCCCCGGTTCAAGCTTCCAGAGGAAACCGTCGCTGCCCATGCCGATAATGAAGCGTGTGCAGTCGTGCTGAGTCACTTCCGCAAGGGCTTTGAAGTTGCCGGAGTATACCAGTGAAAATCCCCATACTTCGCCGGAATCCTCGTCCGCATTACGGACGCAGAGTGCCGCAAAGGGGTTGTACTGGTGGGAACTCGTTCCCCTGCCAGAGGAAATATACTGAACGCCGTGGTGAAGCCTGCAACGCTCCGGGATACGCTCCCTCGCCCACGAACCCCAGAGGGTAATCATGTCCATATCGCTGCTGTCGAATTCTGCGCACATGGAGCTTACGTTTTTCAGAAAAACCGGCTGTATACCGCAGTTTTTCACCCTTACCGAGCGTGTGAAAGCGCTGAGTTTCTCAAAAGCGGTGCATACAAGCGTCACTTCCAGCCCTGTGAACTTGTCCTCCAGGACTATTTCCAGTGTCTCGCAGCCGCTTTCCTCTGCCGCAAATGTGGCAGGAAGTCCGTCCAGAGCCGGTTTTCCGCTGTATATCCGGTGGGAGGAGTAACGCAGGTCGCTTGCAGTCGTCCCGTCTGGTGCAACTATCTCAAACGCCGGCTCACGGTAGTCGCCTGTACCTGCGCAAGGGTACACAAACGGCGCTGAGTCCATAAAAGTCCCCTTGTCCCGCATATTCACACTCGGAACGAACGGCGGCTCGTCCAGGCGCAGAAGCCAGGAAAGGTCGCTGTCCGGAACTGCTGCGCCGCAGTAAACCTGCAATAAATAGCCCTCGTCAACCACCTGCATCACCCAGTCGGTGTCCTTTGAACGCAGGCGGAACGTTCTTGTGTCCTCAAAATATTCAACAGCCATACGCAGCCCTCACATTACCAGTATCTAAGTATCTTTTCAAGCGCCTTGACGTAGTTGCCCAGGGACGCTTTGTCCGCAAGTATACCCTTGTCGCTGCGGCGGCTGCCGTAGACGGGGATACGCAGGCTGAAACAGGTTATATCAAGGGAATCATAAGTCCATGTCTCGTCCTCCTCGGCTTCGATGCGGATAACACGGTCGCTGTATATGTACGGCGGAACGTCCCCGGTATCCTCCGGAACGAAGAACCACTGTCCGGACAGCGACTTCATCAGTGCGATGACCTTATTGCCCTGCTCCTCACTCCAGAAGTCGTTCTCGATAGTGAAATCGCCGTTCTCCTTCCAGCCCATGTTGGTAACGTCCAGGACTACTGCCATTTCGATGTCAGCACCAGCCTTTTTCAGGAATCTGGACACCTGCTTTGCGCCCTCATAGTCAGCCTCCTTGCCGCCTGTGAACGCAACTACCACATTATCCGGCAGAACACCGCTGAGCATAAGCTGGAGTATAGCCGCATTGGTTATGGAGTTGTCGAATGTGCCTTTCATCAGTCCGTCGTCAGTTTCGCCGGTGAAGAAGCGGGTAACGCTCATGGGGGTATCCACATGGCTGGAAACCAGTATCACCGAGTTGCGTATCTGGTCGATAGGGCGAGCGGCGTAGAGGTGGAAAAGTCCCTGGGAATTGATCCTTCTGTAGGGGCTGTTCCAGAGAAGCTTGCCGATAACGTCGAGTCTGTCGGAAGCGGTGAACATTCTGCCGTTGTCGCAGTTGCGGACTGTTACGGCTTTGAGTATTTCGTAAATGCTTATCATAATTTAAGATCACCCTTTTATCTGATTCGTAATGCGTAATTGCAGCGGTGATTTTTAAAAGATGCTGTTTACAGAGTACTTCCGGTGACTGGCATCTTTAAGGCAACACATATAATTACGAATTACGCATTTTATTAACACTTATTATAATATCACACATTCATTTTCTTGTCAACTGCGGCGGATATTGTAGTCGAGCATTTCTGCGATACGCAGGCAGTCAGTAAGGTTCATCGCCTGTATGGTGTACTTCGACACGCTCTCGCCGCTGAGCCATACCGAAAGCGAACACTTCCGGTTGAACCGCTGGAATATGGTCTGGTCAAGCTCCATTTTTACTATATTTTCTCTCTCGGCTATGACCGTGTGGAACGTCGTCCAGCGGGAACAGTGTATGATTATCTGGCTTTCTTCGATAGTTACTCCACTGGTGAATATAGCGTATATTTTTACCATTATCATCCATGCCAGCGGTATCTCAAGCATGACTGCCGCAAAGAACGAAAGTTCCTCAAATTTCGGGAATATTTCGTTGAACCAGCCCTGTATCGGGAATACCGACAGACACCCCAGCGCCGGAAGCCAGATGTATGTCCAGATGCCGTCACGCTTCGGGCGGAAGTCACGGCGGAACGCTCCCTTTACTCCCAGCGGGCGCAGTCCCTCGCCAACCTCGCTCTTTTTACGAATGGGCATGATGACCGGCAAATGCTGCGAATCACAGCCGTAACCGGCACAGTTTATGCCTATGGTCAGTGCATCCGCAACCTTCATGATAAGGTTCTGGCGAATGTCAACGAAGTTTATGTGGCTGACGTTTATAAGGTAGTCACGGCGGTTGGTTATGCCGCAGGATATGTGGACACGCTTGCTGTCGCTCTCGATAGTGAACCTGGAGTAGCGCAGGATATTCACCACAAAGGAAAGTATCCACGCCGCCAGGAATACCGCTCCCGCCAGAACTGCCGCCGACGGTATCTTCAGAAGCGTCCGGCTGGTTATCATCTCGGTAGTTTCGGTTATCTTGTCAAGGGACATGGTGAGTATGTTCTGGGCGATGTCGCCGCCTTTGACGAAGAATGTGGCGATATATACCGCTCCGGAGAAGCTGCTGGAAAAGAATACCGAGAAAAGCAGCACCGAAAGCGCCGTAGGGTCGGGAAGTCCGCTTATGCGCTTATCCTCCATGACATCGGGTATATCTTTGGTCAGCGCACGGCATACCTCCTCGTTCACCAGAAGCTTCATGTCCGTTGACCGGAAAAATCCTGCCCTTGTGTCGAAACTCAGCCTGACCGCCCTCACCGGCATCAGCCACAAAGGACGCTCAATGGTGGTCACGCTTATATTGCTCATGGGTATGGTCGTGCGTATGCGAAGAAGCAGTCCCTCCTCGTGGATAACGCAGCCGTCCTCAATGGTTATGCGTGAGAAATACCACCGTACAAAGCCGAATATCAGTATCGCACCAAGTACCAGTATATCCATCCACGCACCTTCCAGCCAGGTCTTTACGTCCGCCGCATTGAAGTGGTAAACCGAAAATCCACGAAGCAGGGGGAATATCAGCATCCAGATGTTCTTCATGGCGTAGCGGAATATTTTCAGAATATGCTCCTTGTACACGTCACACCTCCACGTCAATGTTGATGCTGTCGCTTTCGCCCTTTTTGCCGATTATCCGCAGTATATCCAGCACATCGTTCTGTCTCAGGAACAAAAGCCGGAGCTGCCCGCCGTAAACGAACAGTATCAGGAAGTTCAGCCCGGTGTACTGCGAAAACGGCGTGGTTATCACCGTGGTGTACTGCACTGTACTAAAGCGCACCGACTGCCGGGTCTTGATGAAAACTCCCCCGTGGCGGATTATCTCCTCACGGGACGCTTCATAGCGAAGTGATGCGAAGTACAGCGGCAGATAGATGAAAAGTACGAATATATCAACAGTGGCAAGTGCTAAAGTGCTGATGAAAACCACCATATTTACAGGTATATAGTGCTTGATAACGAATATCAGTATCACGGACAGAAGCAGAAAGACCGCCCTCAGTGACCGCATACCTTTTTTGTCAGGCTTATATATCCTCATTATGTCCCCTCCAAATAGTACTATTTTTATTATAACACAAATATCTTTAAGTGTATACCACTTTTTTGAAATTCCGGAGGATTTTTTATGAGCATACTTGAAACCATTCGTGGATACGTCTGGGGAACCGGTCTGATACTGCTGCTTCTGACTGCCGGGACGATTTGCAGCATACGGCTTGGTTTCCCTCAGCTAAAACTATGGCAGTTCCTCAAAAACCGCAGAGATCAGCGAAATTCCGGCATATCTCAGGCTAAGACCGTCTGTCTGTCGCTGGGGGCAGCTATGGGTACGGGCAACATAACCGGCGCTGCGGCGGCAGTTGCGGCAGGAGGTGCAGGTGCGGTGTTCTGGATGTGGGTGTCGGCATTTCTGGGAATGGCACTGGTCTACGCCGAAAACGCCCTCGCCGTCACTTACGGCAGCTCGACTGCACCCGGCGCTGTCGGCTACCTCAGCCGTGGCATTGGGAGTAAGCTTCTCGCCGGAATGTTCGCCCTCTGCTGCACTCTTGCTTCCCTGGGCATGGGTGGAATGGTTCAGGTAAACTCATTTACCCAAAGTCTCACCAACTGCACGGGAATAAGCCGGTATCTTGTGGCGCTCATCATTCTGCCGCTGATATTTATAGTGGTAAAGGGCGGTGCTGAACGCATCGGCACGGCGGCGCAGTTTCTTCTGCCGATAGCGTCGGTGATGTTCGCCGCTGCCGCTTTCGCAGTCCTCATGACCCACGCAAACCGCCTTCCCTCGGCTATCCTGAGCATATTCTCCGAAGCACTCGGCTTCCGGCAGGCTGTAGGCGGTTCGCTGGGGTATGTCATATCCGTGGGAGTGCGCAGGGGGATATTCTCCAACGAAGCAGGTCTTGGCTCGTCACCGCTTCTGCACAGTGCCGCCGGCAGCGACGACCCCCACGCTCAGGGAATGTGGAGCATTTTCGAGGTTCTGGCGGACACGGTCTGCTGCACTCTTACCGCCCTTTGCGTACTTTGTGCCGCCGGTGACGGTCTGCCACTGACCGCTTTCCGGACTGTCCTGCACTCCCACGCCGGCGGATTCCTTGCGGCTGAACTGGGGATATTCGCTTTCTGTACCATTATCGGCTGGTATTACTGCGGCGAAAGGGCGTTCCTGTATCTTGCCGGGAAACGCCGGAAGAACTGGTTTCCCCTCATCTACTCCGTGACCGCTGCTGCCGGGGCGGTGTTCACCCTGGAATCGGTGTGGACGGTGGCGGACATCTTCAACGGTCTTATGGCGCTGCCGAATCTGGTGGGAGTCATTATACTCGTCCGCAGGCTGAAAAGGGTATAAATCGCCGGAAACTGCCCATACTTCCAGTGAAAGGAAGTGGCTTAAATGAGTTATATCGGTGAAAACAGCTCGTTCAGTTTCCGGGACGGCTGCTGTGAGGGTATAGGTGATACCGGAGTTGCAGGAACGGCTGCACTGGGAAAAGTCCTTGCGTCGGAGCATAGGCGGTTCTGCGCCGGTTGTGACAGGTTCGACGGACTGCATATTCTCTACGCTCTCAGCGGCGCTATGGCGGAATCCGGTCGGGACGTTTACATCTGTGAGAACACGGATATGCAGTCGTTCAGGTTCGGTATTCCGCTGCTTTCCGTGGATTGCGGCGTTTACATCACATTTTCCGGCGGTCTGAAAATTCACCTGTTCGGCAGTCATGGCGAAGCCTTCAGCGACAAGGCACTTTCCAGGGTTCTCAGCGGACGGGAGTGCCTTTCTCCGGCGAAAAAAGGGCGGATCTACCAGTACACCTCCTTCCGGAGCATTTACCTCAGCAACATCGAGGACTCCCTGCACATCGCTCCTCCCCTGAAAGCCGGGGTAAGCTGCGGAAATTCCTCCATGCGCAGCCTTTGGCGGGAGATATTCACCGGCGAGGACGAACACCTGGTTTTTCAGGTATCCGACGACGGCAGCCGGGTCAGTGCTTACTCCTCGGTATTCGGCTTCATATCCCGTGAACAGCTTATCCTCGCTGCCGGACTTTCCCGGATAAGCGGCGGCGAAAATATCTTCCTGCCGGAGAACTTCCACATCGGTGCTGACATGGAGGGAGTTATCCGCTACAGCGAGGATGCAGTTCCCGAAAATGCCCTGAAACAGCGGTTTCTCTTTGATAACCTCTGGCTATGCGCCGCACTTGTCTCCCGGAATGCTTTCTGCACCGGTTCTTCCCTTATCCGGGATATGTACGCCGTGAAGCGTGAAGTTGCGGTGGAGGGAGGGAATGAGTTTTCCGGAAAAAGCTTCCGCACCGGTTCAGGCAGAGTACTTGTCTCCCGGAGCGGCAAAAACCGCCTTACCGTAACTGCCCAGAGTTACTCAACAGAAGCCGCCTCGGAACTGTGCTGCATCTGGTCGGAAAAGCTTTCACGGAAACAGTGATACTGCTTAGTACAATTAAATGCGCAATAATTTTGTGAACTATACACAAATCCTAAAACATTATTTTTTAGGTATTGACATATCACTCCGCATTTTGTATAATAAGTAGTGTGTATAGGTATGCACTGCATACTATGATTATTGGCTTTATTGGCTTGTGTGCCATTAAGATATATTTTTTCAGATCCCTGCCCTCTCAGTGTAAGGATCACTCCAAAATCCGGGCTTCCTGCACCAAATGCGTCAGGATATACTGTTTATTCGTGATCGTATCTAATCCTATCAAGCAACTCAGGTATAACTGTTTCCCGGAATTTTTTTCTCATTCATCATATTTAAACCAAAGGAGCAGTCCGAAACTGACCCCTGGTCATTACTTATGCCCTACGGCGGTCGTGTACGTCTTTCCGCCTGCTCCGCAACATGAAAGCGAGGTTCATAGTGAACGAAAAAGACACATCTACTAAAAAGACCCGTACCCCAAGGAAAAATACTTCCGCATCTGACGCTCCCACAAGGCAGAGAGCTTCCAGAAAAAAGGCTGCTGAGGAGAACAATAACGCTCCTGCACCCAAGACAAGAAGACCCCGTCAGCCCCGTGAGGTAAAGCGCACTCCCGTCAAGATAATCCCCCTGGGCGGTCTTAACGAGATCGGTAAGAATATGACGCTCTTTGAGTGTTCCAACGATATCTTTATCCTTGACTGCGGTCTGGCTTTCCCTGATGCGGATATGCCCGGCGTTGACATTGTTATCCCCGATTTCACCTACGTTGAGCGCAATGCCGAAAAGATAAGAGGTATCGTCATCACCCACGGTCATGAAGACCATATCGGCGGTCTGGCTTACCTGCTCAAGAAGGTGAACGTCCCCGTCTACGCCACAAGACTTACTGTCGGTCTTATCGAGGGCAAACTCAAGGAACAGGGGCTTTACGGCAAAGTACAGCTTAATGTGGTAGAACCCAAAAAGACCGTTAAAATGGGCTGTATGGCTGTTGAGTTCATCAAGGTCAACCACTCAATCCCCGACTCGGTAGGTATGGCTATACACACCCCTGCCGGCGTTATCGTACATACCGGTGACTTCAAGGTGGACTACTCCCCTATCGACGGCAAGATAATCGACCTTGCACGCTTCGGTGAACTGGGCAGCAAGGGCGTTCTCGCTCTTATGGCTGACTCCACTAACGCTGAACGCCCCGGTTATACTCACTCAGAAAGAACTGTCGGTGAGTCCTTCGACAGACTTTTCAAAAAGGGCGAGGGCAAACGCATTATCATCGCTACTTTCTCCTCTAATATACACCGTGTCCAGCAGATAATCAACTGCGCTGTCCGCTACAAGCGTAAGGTGGCTGTTTTCGGCAGAAGCATGGTGAACGTTATCAATACCGCCATTGAACTGGGCTACCTGGACGTTCCCAGCGGCGTTATCATCGACATAGAAATGATGCACCGCTATGAGAACGAGCGTATCGTCCTCATCACTACCGGCAGCCAGGGCGAACCTATGAGCGCCCTCACACGAATGGCTATGAATGACCATAAGAAGGTAAATATCACCCCTATGGACTTCATCATCATCTCCGCTACTCCTATCCCCGGAAACGAGAAGTACGTTACCCGTGTGGTAAATGAACTTATGAAGTCCGGCGCTGAAGTGGTGTACGAGGCTATGTACGAAGTCCACGTTTCCGGTCACGCCTGCCAGGAGGAACTCAAACTCATGCAGGCACTCACAAGACCTAAGTTCTTTATCCCCGTCCACGGCGAATACAAGCACCTTAAAAAACACGCTGACCTGGCTGTTCAGATGGGTATGCAGCCGGAAAATGTCATAATCGCTGAGATAGGAAACGTTATCGAGACTGACGGAAATACCATGAAGATAGTGTCGCAAGTGCCCTCCGGACGTGTCCTCGTTGACGGTCTGGGCGTTGGCGACGTTGGCTCTATCGTACTGCGTGACAGAAAGCATCTGGCGCAGGACGGTCTTATCATCATCGTTATTGGCATAGAAAAGGCTACCAACGAAATAGTTGCCGGCCCTGACATCATTTCAAGAGGTTTCGTGTATGTAAGAGAATCTGAGGAACTTATCACTGACGCTAAGATGCTCCTCTCACATACACTCGCAGGCTGTTCAATGGCTGAGCTGAGAGAGTGGAATACCCTCAAGGGCAAGCTCCGTGACGCTCTGTCTGACTACATCTACCAGAAAACAAAGCGCAGCCCCATGATACTCCCTATAATTATGGAAACATAAGTTCGTCCGGAAGGAAGGAGTTTTGAGTTGAAGAAAAGGTTCCCTACTGTGTTCCTGCTGCTGGCAAGCGCTATGCTGATTATGGCAGGCTTTACTTCAATAAGGCTTTATATGTACGACAATACCTGCGGTCTGGTGGCTATGATAGGCTCTGCGGTGCTTATCACCGCCCTTATCCTGGTCTTCGTCATATCCAGCAGGAACTTCCTGCGGCAGATATCACGAATGAATTCCCACCTGGAAAGCTCTGCGGCTGAGTATATGAATACCCTCCCCGCTCCGGTGGCTGTTATCGACGATCAGAACCAGTTCGTGTGGTATAACCAGATATTCACCGAGAAGATATGCCAGGGGCTTGACGCTTATGGTATGGATTTCGACGGATTCGTAAGCGCTGACCTCAGTTCTCTGCGCTCAGAGGGTCAGTGTCAGTGCCGTATCGGCGGCAGCTACTATCGCATCAAAGCCGAAAAGTTCGACGAGAACGATATTTCCTTCCTGATACTCTACTTCCACGACGAAACCGCTTACACCGTCCTCAGAAAGGAAACTGACGACGCTCACCCAAATGTGGTCATACTCACTATCGACAACTACGACGACATCATGCAAAGCGCTAAGGAAAGCGAGAAGGCTCAGGCTTCCGTTGAGACTGAAAAGCTTATAGAGAAATTCATGAGCAGTACCAACGGTTTCATCAAAAAGACCTCCTCAAATACCTTCTACGCTGTTATCGAAAACCGCCACCTTAGCCAGATCATCGACGATAAGTTCAGGATACTCGACGAGGCAAGAAATATCAAGATCGCTTCAAAGTACCCTCTTACGTTCTCTATCGGCGTGGGTCTTGGCGCTGAGTCTCTGGACGAGAGTGAGAAGATCGCAAGACAGTGCCTTGATATGGCGCTGGGCAGAGGCGGAGATCAGGCTGTTGTCCGCACAGACGGCGGATACCGCTTCTTCGGCGGCGTTTCAAAGGGCGTGGAGAAAATGTCCCGTGCCAAGACC
>CAMOEP010000050.1 GCA_946612185.1 uncultured Ruminococcus sp. | reverse complement strand
AAGAACATGGGCGGCGGCGCTCAGAATATGAACCAGATGATAAAGCAGGCTCAGAAGATGCAGGATCAGATCACTGAGCTTCAGGAAGACATCGAAGCAAGAGACTTTACTGCTACTGCCGGCGGCGGTGCTGTTGAGGTAACTCTTACAGGTAAGAAGACTATCAAGTCACTGAACCTGAAGCCTGAGGTAGTTGACCCTGAGGACATCGAAATGCTCCAGGATCTTATCATCAGCGCTGTAAACGAGGCTGTAAACAACATCGAGTCCACTACTGAGGCTGAGATGAGCAAGATCACTGGCGGAGTATCTCTCCCCGGTCTGTTTTAATGGCTGACCATAACGCTTTGCCGCTGGTGGTGCTGGCAGAGAAATTCGCATCGCTACCCGGTATCGGCATGAAGTCGGCTCAAAGGCTGGCTTATCACGTTATGTCTATGGACAAGGAGTCCGTCGAGGACTTTGCAAAGGCTCTCATCAGCGCCAAGAACGACGTTCACTGCTGTAGGATATGCCAGAATCTCACCGAGAGGGAGGTCTGTCCTATATGCGATGACCAGGATCGTGACCATAGCCTGATATGCGTGGTGGAATCGCCCAAGGACGTTACCGCTTTCGAGCGCACACGGGAATACGGCGGAGTTTACCACGTTCTCCACGGGCTTATATCGCCTATGGACGGCATCACTCCCGATAAACTCCGGGTCAAGGAGCTTCTGGGGAGAATATCCCAGGGCGGCGTTGAGGAAGTCATCATGGCGACAAATCCCACCGTTGAGGGCGACGCTACTGCAATGTATATCGCAGGGCTGCTGAAACCCCTGAACGTCAAGGTTTCCCGTCTTGCCTTCGGTCTGCCCGTGGGCGGAAATGTGGAGTACGCCGACGAAGTGACGCTGTTCAAGGCTCTGGAAAACCGAAACTATATGTGAACTAATACATAATTAAAAAAACCGTCCGGTTACAGTACAATGTGTACTTAGCCGAACGGTTTTCTTTTTGTATGGATTGCGGCGTTAAACTTACCGCTTTTGTAATAGCTGAGCGCAATTACGCATTACGCATTACGAATTACGCATTAATAATAATAGTTATTTGTGCTTTTTGAGGGTTCTGCGGACTATCTGCTGCAAGCGCTCGCAGGTGTCCTCCGGATAATCCGTTATGAAAAGCAGGGTGCTGCTGTGGGCTTCCTCGTGAGGAAGGTGCAGGAATTTGTGGAAGAATGTATATATATCGTCATAGTGCCTGAACAGCTCCTCTACAGTCTCCTCGCCCTCTGGAGTGAGTACCACGCTGTTGCAGAAGTCCTCGTAAACAAGTCCGGAATTCGCAAGGCACCGCAGCATTTTGCTGACGCTGGGGCGTGATACCCCTAAATGCCTTGCTATACTTACGCATTTTACATACTCGTCCTTTTCTGTCAGTTCCTTTATTGCTGCAAGATACTTTATCTGTCCTGCACAGTGTTTCATATATGTCCTCCTTATTTATCAGAGTCGATGAGATTCCAGTAGCCTTTAAGGTATACGCCGCCTGAGATGATAGTCAGCGCTGTTGATATCCACAGAAGCGCCGGTATTACCAGGTTGTCTATTGCGCCGCATAATCCCTCCGGGAAGTTTATACCAAAATCGTAGCAAAGACTCAGCCAGAAAAGCGATGCGATTATCGCTACCATTGTGAAAGCCGTTTTCAGCTTGCCCCATATGCCGGCAGCTACTACTACTCCGCTGTTCGCCGCAAGAAGCCGCAGTCCGCTTACCATGAATTCCCTTGCGCTTATGATGATAAGGGGTATCGCTCCCACCTTTATCTCCTCCAGCTCCACGAATACCGCCAGCGCTGCAAGTACAAGCACCTTATCCGCCAGAGGGTCAAGGAATTTTCCGAAATTGGTAACAAGATTGTGCTTGCGGGCGATATTTCCGTCCAGGGCATCGGTTATAGATGCTGCCGCAAATACCACAAGGGCTATGAGGAAGTGGAAGGGCAGTTTCCAGTATATGAAAATCAGAAAGAAGGGTATAAGGAATACTCTCAGAAGTGTAAGTTTATTCGGCAGATTCATCTGCTATCACCTCTCCTATCAAGTCATAATCAAGCGTATCGGTTATGCGTATCTTAACGTAATCACCGACTTTAAGCGGAGCTTCCGAGGAGAAGAACACCTTGCCGTCGATATCCGGCGCATCAAGGGGAGTTCTTCCGAACCAGCACTCCGCAAAACGGTCAAAGCCTTCAACTACTGCGTCAAGTTCTGCGCCAAGAAGCTTTTCATTATTCTCAGCACTTACAAGAAGCTGCTGCTCCATGATTATCTCAGCACGGTGGGAGGCTGTTTCGGTATCTATCTGGTCGGGGAAGTCGTAGGACTTTGTGCCTTCCTCACGGGAATAGGCAAAGCAGCCCAGTCTGTCGAAGCGTACCCTCTGTACGAATTCCGCAAGGGCATTGAAGTCCTCCTCGCTCTCGCCGGGGAAGCCTGTAATAAGAGTGGTGCGCAGGATAACTCCCGGTATCTTCTCACGGATATGCTTAAACAGCGCCTCCAGCTTCTCCTCGTCGCCCCAGCGGTTCATGCGGCTGAGTATATCCCCACGGCAGTGCTGAATGGGTATCTCCAGATACTTCACCAGCTTCTCCTCAGAGGCTATAGTCTCCAGCAGTTCGTCAGTTATGCGCTCAGGGTAGCAGTAGAGTGTGCGTATCCATTTAAGACCGTCTATCTTGCAAAGTTCTCTGAGAAGTTCCGGCAGCATTGACTTGCCGTAGATGTCCTCGCCGTAGCGTGAGGTGTCCTGAGCGATGACTACCAGCTCAGTTACGCCGTTTTCCGCCAGATGCTTTGCCTCTGCGATGCAGTCCTCCATAGGCACGCTGCGGAATTTGCCCCTTATCATGGGTATTGCGCAGTATGTGCAGCAATTCGAGCAGCCCTCGGCTACTTTAAGGTATGAGAAGAAGGGGAGAGTTGATATTATACGCTCGCCCTCAAGTTCAGCGTCCAGCTTCGGGGCGAACTTGATATACCTCTCGCCTTCAAGCACCTGTTCAAGGATATCGACTATATCCTTGTTATTGCCGATGCCCACAACAGCGTCAGCCTCCGGGAAAAGCTCGGCAGCTTCCTCCTTGTAGCGCTCGGTCAGGCAGCCTGTGACGATTATCTTCTTCAGAGTGCCGTCCTCTTTCAGCTTGCCAAGTTCCAGTATAGTCTCTATCGCTTCTTCCTTAGCGGACTGGATAAATCCGCAGGTATTCACTACTGCCACGTCTGCCAGACCCGGTTCTGTTACGAGCTGGTAGCCGTTTTTGCGCAGTTTATAAAGCATTCTCTCTGAATCCACCAGGTTCTTTGAGCAGCCCAGTGACACCATTCCAACCTTGATAGGCATATTATTCCTCCGATGATCGCTCCTCAAAGTACTCCCTGACTGCGGAATTTACTTCCGTGAAGCTGTAGCCGTACCTTACGAGGGCGTTTTTTACTTTTTCAATTGCTTTGCGGTCGCTGCTGTCGGAAAGACTGCGTGCGTACTTGGTTTCCAGCAGTTCACGCAGATTTTCCTGAAAGGCGTACTTGTAGTCCGCAAGGGCAGCCTCAGCGGTATCCTGAGTTATGCCCTTCATAGTTATCTCACGCTTTGCCCGGTAGAAGCCGTACTTCTTGCCCTCCACCAGCCGCCTTGCCATATTCCCGGCGAAGCGCTCGTCGTCGATAAGTCCGGCGGAGGCGAGTTTCTGTATTACTGCAAGGCAAAGCTTGTCGTTTTTATAAGTCTCCAGAAGCTTCTGGTACATCTCCTCGGCGGAGTAGTCACGATAATCCAGCCTGTAGAGCGCATACTGGTACGCACGGCGGAAATTCGAGGCGTATATCACCTTCCGGAGGGTATCCCTGTCTATCTCCATACCCTCGCTGAGGGCGTAGTCGGTGATAATGTCGATATGCAGGTATATCTTCCTCTCGCCGTCGAGGATAGTCTCGTAGGTAGTACCCTTATACTTCCTGAGCGAGGTTATTTTCATCAGTCAGCAGGTGTGAACTCGTCGAAGTTCTCGTCTGCATCTGCGATGATATCGCTGTCTGAGCCGAATTCTGACATATCAGCGCTTACGTCCTCGCTGTCGCCGGAAGCCGCAGCCTTAGCAGCCTTGGCAGCCTTAGTCTCGCTGTCCTTCTTCTGCTTGGCGTTTTCGAGTACCTCGTCCTTGCGGGCGATGATCTGCTCCTCGATCTCCTTCATAAGCTCAGGCTCATTTTTAAGTATCTCCTTAACGTTGTCACGGCCCTGACCCAGCTTTCTGTCGCCGTAGCTGAACCATGAACCGCCCTTCTTGATGATATCAAGGTCTGTGGCGATATCAAGCACTTCTCCGGTACGGGAGATACCTGTACCGTACATCAGGTCAAACTCAGCCTCCTTGAAGGGGGGAGCGACCTTGTTCTTGACTACCTTACATCTGGTGGAAGCGCCGATTATAGCGCCGCCGTCCTTGATGACCTCGCCCTTTCTTACCTCGATGCGGACTGATGCGTAGAATTTCAGGGCACGTCCGCCGGGGGTAGTTTCGGGGTTTCCGTACATTACGCCTATCTTCTCACGGATCTGGTTTATGAAGATAGCCACGCAGTTTGACTTGGAGATAGCGCCTGTCAGCTTTCTCATAGCCTGAGACATAAGTCTTGCAAGCTGACCAACGTGCTGGTCGCCCATATCGCCGTCGATCTCAGCCTTTGTGGTCATAGCAGCGATGGAGTCGAGTACGATAACGTCGATAGCGCCGGAGCGTATCAGTGCCTCGGCAATTTCAAGAGCCTGCTCACCGCTGTCAGGCTGAGATACCAGAAGTTCGTCCAGATTAACGCCCAGAGCCTTTGCGTACACAGGGTCAAGAGCGTGTTCAACGTCGATAAATGCCGCAATACCGCCCTGCTTCTGCGCCTCAGCGATAACCGACAGCGCAACGGTAGTCTTACCGGAACTCTCAGGGCCGTATATCTCCACGATACGTCCACGGGGAACGCCGCCTATACCCAGCGCCATATCCAGTGTCATAGAACCGGTGGGGATAGCGTCAACGTTCAGGGTAGTTGTCTGACCAAGACGCATGATAGCGCCCTCGCCGTAGCGCTTGGTTATGTACTTCATAGCGCTGTCGATAGCAGCCTGCTTATCGGCAGAGGTATCCAGTTTAACAACGGGAGCTTTTGTTTTCAGTTCCTTCTTAGCCATAGTTATTCCTCCATTTTCTGCGCCTGCGCCGCCCTTATGATGCCGGCTGCGTCACGCTTTAGTTGTATATTCACAAAGCCTTCTGAGGCAAGTATATTTTCGATGTCTGTATGCTGACCCATTCCGAACTCGCAGATAAGCCAGCCGCCGGGTCTGAGTGAAGCCTTCCACCTTGCGGCTATGGAACGGTAGAAGATAAGCCCGTCCTCGCCGCCGAAAAGGGCAGTTTCCGGCTCATACCTCACCTCTCGCTGCAAATTTTCCATATCCTCAGCGGTAAGGTAGGGGGGATTGGTCACGATGATATCATACCCGGAATATGCCGATATATCGCCGGAAAGCACGTCCATATGAACAATGTCCAGCGCAGTTTCGTTCAGGGCTGCATTTTCTCTGAGGTAGGAAAGCGCCGCCTCGGAAAGTTCAAAGGCAGTCACCTGCGAACCGGGTATCTCATGTTTCAGGCTGATGCCAATGCAGCCGCTTCCGGCGCAAAGGTCGGCTATTTTCGGGGATTTTTTTCCCTCCTGCCGGCAGATATCTATCGCCATATCCACAAGAGTCTCCGTGTCCGGACGTGGGATAAGCACGCCCTCGCCCACCTTGAAGGGCAAGCCGTAGAATTCCCACTGACCCAAAAGGTACTGCAAAGGCTGACCGGAGGCACGTTTTCCGGCTATATCACGGATAACGGCGATTTTCTCCGGTGGGACTTCACGGTTAGGGAAATACATAGCGCTCATGTCGCCCAGCACGTCCTCAATTATGCACCGAGCGTCGAAATCCGGCGAATCTGCACCATTTTCCGCAAGGAGCGCACGGCACTCGCCGTAGATATCCTTTATCTGCATATTACCAGATGTCCTCCGACTTATCCTCTGGTATACAGGGCTTCATAGCGGCGATAGCGATCTCTATCATGCTGTCGTCAGGCTCACGGGTAGTGATACGCTGCATAGCCAGACCGGGGGCGGAGAGTATCCTTGTAAAAAGATTATCCTTATTACCTGCAAGGCGTATGCACTCGTAGGATATTCCCACTACCAGCGGCAGAAGTACCAGTGAGGCTGCGATCCTCTGCCATGTGACGGTGAACGGCACGAAGCACATAACAAAGATGCTTACCAGAAGCACGATGAATATGAAACTCGTTCCGCATCTCTTGTGGAAGCGTGTCATCTTGCGGACGTTCTCCACGGTCAGGGGGAGTTCCGCTTCGTGGCAGGCTATTGTCTTATGCTCAGCGCCGTGGTACATATACTGCCTGCGGATATCCTTCATAAGGCTCACAAGCCACATATACAGCACGAATATAGCTATCTTCACCACGCCTTCCAGTATGGAGCGCAGCATGGTCATTTCCTTGATACCGGGGATAAGTCCCACCAGGAATTTCGGCAGGAACACGAACAGTCCCAGAGCCATTACAACGCCTACAAGTATGCCGATATACATTGCGATATCGAAAATACCGCCGGACTTCTCGTCCTCTTTTTCCTCCTCCGGCATCTGCTTTTCGGCGGAGCGCATCATGTACTTATAGCCCTTGACCAGTGAGGTGACGAAATTGCAGCAGCCTCTCACAAGGGGAGTTTTCCTGTACCATGGGGCATTTTTGCCGTTATTCTCGTCCCATGTTTCAAGGTCGATGCTTCCGTCGGGCAGTCTGCACGCCATAGCGCCCGTACTTGGACCGAGCATCATAATGCCCTCAATAAGTGCCTGTCCGCCAATTTTTGACTTGAATTTTTCCTTGCTCATAGTACTCCTTTAGTTCGTTTTCGCAGGGAGGGTGATAGTAACTGTCGTACCTTTTCCCTCGCCCTCGCTTGATATATCAAGTGAACCGCCGTGCATACGGATTATCTCGTCCGCAACTGCCAGACCGATGCCTGAACCACGGCGGGTGTGGTTAGCTTTGTAGAACTTTGTCTTTACCTTAGAAAGGTCTGATTCCTTGATGCCGACTCCGGTGTCCCTGACCTCAACGATGACATTGCTGTCCTTTTCCTTTGCGGTAATGGTCACGCTGTCTCCGGGGGAAGAATACTTGACAGCGTTGTCGATGATATTGATAAATACCTGGCGTATGCGGTTCTTATCGCCGTACACAAAGGGCAGCATCTCCGGTTCGTCGTAGGTTATAGAGATGTTCTCACGCCTTGCCTTGTCGCTGTAGATAAGCACAGCGTCGCCAAGTTCCGCCAGGATATCCATATTAGCCGCCTGCATTGTGAAGTGACCGCTCTGCATACGGGAGAAGTCGAGCAGTTCCTCGACCATCTGGGAAAGTCTGCCTGTTTCATTTACAATTACGCCAACGCCCTTTTTCATAGTCTCCGGGTCTTCGCCGCCGTCCACCATGAGAGTCTCCGCCCAGCCCTTGATAGCAGTAAGGGGGGTACGCAGTTCGTGGGAGACTGAGGATATGAACTCATTCTTCATAGCCTCCGCAGCGGAAAGTTCGTCCGCCATATGATTTATAGCGATACACAGGTCGCCTATTTCGTCGTCGCTCTCGTTCTGTATACGCACAGAAAAGTCGCCCAGGGCGAACTTGCTTGCGATACTGCTTATCTGGCGTATAGGCTTTACGATAGAACCGGCGAAATAAAGACCGGTGGTGACTATGATAAGTATGATAACTGCACAGACTGCCGTAACAGCCAGAACGTAGGTCTTGATAGTATTGTCTATCTCCGTCAGGGAAGTTACCATACGAATTGAGTTATACTCGCTGGTAAATGAGGATATAGGCACAGAAACGGCAAGTATCTTCTCGCCGCCTGCCAGTCTGCCACGGTAGCTTCCCTCGCCTGTCTCCATAGCTTCCTCGTAGTCGGGCATTATCATGTCCGCATCGGGGGAGAATCCGGAGGAGGTGAGTACCACACGCCCTTTGGAGTTTATCGCCATAAGCTCTATCTTGTCCTTCTCGTTGAAAGTTTCAAGGGTATTGCGTATCTCCGAGGAGAAGTTAACATCTGAGTCCTGGGCATGGATACTCAGAACGCTTGTAACGGCGTTTATCTTCGAGACAAGGTACTGCTTGGCGGAGTTGTAGAAATAGCTTTGTATGGCGTAGATGACCACCATTTCGATGACCAGCAGCGCCAGTATCACAACGCCCAGGTTGTTGATTATCCAGCGCCGGGTAATACTTTTTTTAGCCATTACTGTGCATCATTCCACTTATAGCCGTAGCCCCAGATAGTGATGATATACTGCGGGTTAGAGGGTTCGTCCTCTATTTTCATACGGATACGGCGGATATTAACGTCAACTATCTTATCATCGCCGTAGTAGCTTTCGCCCCATATATGATTAAGGATACTTGCACGGTCAAGGGCGGTATTCTTATTGTTCATGAAGTACTCAAGTATCTGGTACTCCACCTGAGTAAGCTCGATAGGAGTGCCGTTTTTGGTGACGGTACGGCTTTTGAGGTTCATGGTGAAAGGTCCGGACTCAATGACGGACTGTTTTTCGTTCTTTATGAAACTCATGCACACTCTGCGGTAGATAGCGTCCACACGGGCGGTAAGTTCTGAGGGTGAGAAAGGCTTGGTGATATAGTCATCAGCGCCGATCATCAGACCGCTTACCTTATCCATTTCCTGAGTTCTTGCGGTAAGCATAATAATGCCGATAGTAGAACTTTTTTCTCTTATCTTCTTGCATACGGTAAAACCGTCGATACCGGGCATCATGATATCAAGGAGAACGATATCGAAGTTGCCGTGTTCGGCTTCAAACACACGCAGGGCTTCCTCGCCGCAGTTAACGTCGGTAACATCGTAGCCTGCACGTTTCAGGTTAATGACCACGAATTCTCTGATAGTATCCTCGTCCTCACATATCAGTATACGTTTCAATTTATCTCACACTCCCCTTTGAGTTTAATTCGTAATTCGTAATGCGTAATTATTGTATTGCGTCGATGTATTTTAAGGCACATAATTCTATTCACTATTTCCGTCAGCGGCTTATTCCTTGAATCTGAATCCGATAGACGCTTCTCCCGGCGTTATCGACAATCCGTCCTCCTCGTCACTTTCCGGGATATACGCCAGATACGCCGATTCACCCTTAGTGTGCATCAGCATATATCCGCTGGATATCCTGTCCTCCCTTTCGGCTGCGTCGTCCGTCCGGCTTATCCTCATAAGCTCACGTCCCACGTCCTCGCCGTCATAGGCGCACAGTACTATCTCGTCATATATCGGGTCACGGCGGACTGTTACATTGCCCTGCCACTTCTCCGGAAACAGAAATACATATCCTCCGCCTATACTATAGTAGGAGGAATACTTCTGCTCCAGCCTTCCCTGCGCCGAAACTGTCAGCCAGTTGGTCAGCATAAGCTTTTCACTGTCAGAAGCCTCCTCAAATCCGGGAGCTTCCGTCTGAACGGGTATCTCGATACTTCCGTCGCTGTCGATATCAAAACTGCTGCACCCGGAAGGACGCTCCGTAGACGCTGCCTGCTCCGATGAAGCAAACATCTTCTTCAGCATATTGTCCTGCATATAGATTATATCCGTCTGGATTGCTCCTGCGCCGGACACAGCGTCGATATACAGCGCCGGACTGCCTCCGGGGAGACTGCCGTAGCATATACTGTCAAACTCCGTATACCCGGCACTCAGTTCGCAGGGGTACTGATGATACATACCCTTGCTGTCAAGCTTATATACCTCCGCAATAGCCGGAGATGTACCGCCTGTTCCGGAAAGCAGCAGGAATTCGTTCTCCTCGTCCATATCAAGGTCTGTAACGTCAAACATGGAGTAGGACTCCGAAAAAGTCCTCTCCAGAAGCCCCTCCTTGTAGTTATACACGGAAACGTTCTTCTCGGAGCGGTTTATCAGGCTGCTGCCGATGATAAGGTTTACTCTGCTGTTCTCGCCCAGCTTCGAGATAATGACCTTCTCTATCTCAGCGCCCTCGGCGGAGGTATCAAATACGCTTTTCCAGCGGTCGTCCTCGCAGTCGAGAACGTTTATCCGCAGGGTATTCTCCTGGGAATCAAAGCCGGTATGCTCATAGAATACTATAGCCTCATTGCCCCCGTCGCCGTCGATATCCTCCACGATAAAAGCGGAGAGATACTTTCCGGACTTTGGGTATTTCAGGCTTATATCCGTTCCCTCGGCATAAGTCAGGGCATTATATATCTGTTCCTGCTCCACGCTCAGTTTAGGGGGCGAGAGCAGGTTGTCGATACTTGTGGCGAATGTGCAGCCGGTAAGGAATACTCCCGGAAGCGCCGCCAGAGTAAGCTTTCTGAGATACTTCATCTGCATCACAGGGACGATATTATTCCCTGTCCTCTAATTTAACGTATTCACGCTCTTTTGCGATAGCCTTATACGCAGGACGTATGATACGGTTTCCTGTGAGCATCTCCTCCATGCGGTGAGCAGCCCAGCCTGCCATTCTTGCAACAGCGAACAGGGGAGTGAACAGCTCATCGGGTATACCGAGCATACGGTAAACCAGACCGGAGTACATATCCACATTAGCGCACATAGTCTTTGTACTGCCCTTTACCTCCTTGAATATCTCAGGAGTCAGGCGCTCGATAGTTTCAAGCAGGCGGAACTCGGCTTCTATTTCCTTTCCGGCAGCCAGTTCAAATGCCTTCTTTTTCAGGATAACTGCACGGGGGTCGGAGATAGTGTATACCGCATGAC
>CAMOEP010000049.1 GCA_946612185.1 uncultured Ruminococcus sp. | reverse complement strand
CTTGAACCTGCCGTAAACAACGCTATACAGGCATTTGAGGACGGTCTGTACCGCATCTTCCAGGGAGAAAATGAACTGGAAGGTCTGGATACGGCTATTGACATAAACGCTAACGATGAGCTGACATTTATTAGGCTCACTATGCTTACAGGAAGGATGTGGTAACAATGCACAAAATGGATAAAATAGAACAGGAAAAACGTCAGAAACAGGCAACGGAATACTACGAAAAAATGACAGAGGTCAAGAAGGAAGCCAGAAAGCAACTTGGCGATAATGAGGGCAATTTTGTCCGCAACTGCGTCGAATACGGCGAAAGAAAAGGCGAGGATTATACCCTTAGACTCGCCAAAGGACTCAGGGAAGGCAAGTACAAGAAGCCTTCAGATTTCTTCCGGGAGGAGTGCGGCTGGCTGTTCGGCACGATCATCTGCGACTGCCATAAGGACGCTTTCCTCTATCAGGTGGACAACTGCCTGAAGTATCCATACACCCGTGGCTGGCTGCGCAGACCATTCAGATCGGAAAACTCAGATGATTATATTGAACATATAAAAGATGTGGTTGGTGAATTCTACTGCCAGTATATTCCAAAAACTCCCGGCGACTACCTTTCCGGCAACCTTACTCCCGATGAGCAGAATTATTTCGATTGCCACAAAGGTCTTTCAGAGTTCTGCCCTTTCCAGCTTGCCTATGATATTGATATGGGCAATGAAACTGTTATCGCCGCTGTTAAGGACTCCCTCATGAGCGGTAGTACCACTGATTTTTCATATGAGATAATCAGGGCGGTTTTCAAGAGCAGTAACAGGGAACTTTACAAGGCTGCCGGTGACTTGCTCCTGGCTGCGAAGCTACAGGAAGGTGTGCGCCAGGCTATATGCGAGAACTGCGATGAGGGCGTTCTTGATGCCTTTGTTTATATACTCTCTGTAATGAACGATAACGACCTTATCCGCTATTCCTCAGTAAAACGTGCCGTGGGAACTTGGACAGGTATCCTCAGTTCAGATTCCAAGGAACTGGAACGAATTTCCGGCAAGGAACTGAAACTCATCGTGGACTGCCTCTCCGACGAGAAATTCCGGGAGGAGTGTATCGCCTCAGATGACGCTATGAAGCTGTTTACCGGACTTTGGTCACTGGCTTGCGTGAATACTCAGACCTGCCAGAAGCGTATCATGGACATCGTAGCTGAAAATGATCAGCACCGTACACTCGTAGCCGCATTTTTCGCAAGGGAAATGGGTTTCCAGGCGCATAAACTGGGCGTGCAGCTTGCAATTAAGTGCAGCGAAATGACTGACGTTATGGCGGTGATAGTTCCGTCTATCAGTACCACAGGTTCTTACGACGTAAAGTGCGTTCAGAACGGCGAGGGCGAGAAAATGGTCAGCGACTATTACGGCAGCCGTGAGGACGCAAATGCCCTGTATGACGCACTTATGGGACTTTACAAGAGCGTGCCGAAGAAGTCTATCGACTTTAACCCCTGCGTATTCCCCTGGAATGAGGAAAAACTGACTAAATCCGATATAATCAAGGCGATGTGCCTTATTGCAGGTACTACAGGCGACGATGAAAAAATTGACTTCGTTTGCACACGTCTGGCGGACATCGACATTTCCAATTACGGCACAAGGCGTGAGGAACTGAAACTCCTCCTCACTGATCCCCGGACTGAGGTGCAGATGAACGCCCTTATCTCCGAGTGCGCTGACAAGGAAAGCTATACCCGCTGCGCCGCCTTTGCAATTGCCGAAAAACTGCCACTTAAACCGGAACACTTCCTCATGTTCGAGGATATGCTCCGCTACAAGACAGCCGAGATACGCTCCAAAGTCATCGGTATACTCATGAAGCTTGAGCTGGAGCAGCTTTGCCAGTGTATCCAGCGGCTTGTGACCGACAAAAAGGAGGAGAAGCGCACAGCCGGTCTGGACATTATGCTCCAGGCGATGAAGGACGAAAAATTCTCTGGCATTACAGAGAAATTTGCCGAATTTGCGTCACTTATCCCTTCTCCCACATCAAAGGAGAAGATACTCATCGACCAGATATGCAGCGATGATACCAGCAGCAGCGATTCCCAGGAGGGCTTCGGTCTTTACACAAGTGCTGCGGACTATACACCAGTAGTGGACGAAAAGAGACTCAGCGAGTTTATCGCTACTTTTGCAAAGTACTTCCCAAATTCTGCTTTCGTGGAGGGTCAGGGCGACGACAGCGACCTTCCGGAATATATTAAAAAACTTGACGCTTATATAGAGGAGCATAAGAACACCGAGTACCGCAACTACTCCGGCGAGGAGGTTCTCCTTGGCAACGGCAGCAGCCTCAGTGTATGCGGCAAGATTCAGCTTACCGAACTCTGGGACGCTTTCTATGCCGAGAATATCAATGACCCTACACTCATCGAACGACTTTTCGTTTATTCGGTAACGTCCGCTAAACCCGACAATTTCACCGTAATTAAGCGAAAATTGTACGGTGAGCAGTATGTGATACCGACGGAGGCTGTTTACAGTGTGAAGATCCGTGATATAATCGAGTACCTTAATAATAAGTTCCGCAATCGTGAGGACGTTCCTGCCCTTTACTTCTCCACCGAGAAGTTCCTCTTGGAATATCCGGACACTAAGGAGCTTTTCTGCACCGAAGATGCGCCCTCATATTACAGCGATATGAAAAGTACTGCCTGCATCGACGGCAAATTAGTGACCTATACGGGCAAGTATATCAATACGGCTTCTTCGATTAATGTTCTGCCCACTCTGGCTGGCGGACGCTATCCCGATGATAGCCTTGATTTCGCCATTGACTACAAGCTGGCTGAAAAGTTCGGCTACTTTGGATTTATCAAGAATAATATTGATATTACTGCCGGCACTTACAGGGATAAGTATGTCTTTATGGATATTCCCGGTATTACTCCTCATCTGCGTGCCGCCTACAGGGGCGAGATAACAAGCGAATACCTGTACAAAATGCTGTTTGAGCATTTCAGAGTTAACAACGTCCTGGAAAAACTCTCCGGCATCGTCAGCGGCTATCGTGAGATCGTATTAAAGCAGACTTCACGCATAAGATACGGCAGAAATGTAACTCAGCTTATGGATTATCTGCATACCACAGGCGACCCTGCGACTTTCAAGCTTGACGATCAGCAGCGTAAAATGGCGGAGTTCGCAGTAGGTGTATACAACACCATGACCGCTATCGTCCTTGACAGCGAGCTGAAACGTGGCGATTCTCCCGCAAGATTCAGCAAAGATGTCAGCGGCTTGCAGGTCATCTACGGCGCTGAGCGAATGGTCAGGATACTGGCTGCACTGGGCAGAGATACTCTTGTACGCACAGGTTACTACTCCTACAGCGACGATAATTCCAAAAAGGACAATCTCAGTCACCTGCTTTGGGTCTGCTACCCGGAGGTGGACGATAATGCCGAGAAACTTGCGGCTCTCCTGAAAGAAACTGACGTTACCGAGAAGCGTTTGGTGGAAGCTGCGCTGTTCGCACCTCAGTGGATGGACATTGTGGGCGAATACCTGGGCTGGGAGGGCTTTAAGAGCGCCTGCTACTACTTCATCGCCCATATGAACGAATACAGCGACCCGGCAAAGGAAGCCGTTATCGCTAAGTATACCCCCATTTCCGGCGAAGACCTTCGTGACGGCGCTTTCGATACCGAGTGGTTCAGAGAAGCTTACGAAACTATCGGTCAGAAGCATTTCGACATGATATACGATGCTGCGAAGTACATCTCCGACGGCGCTAAGCACTCCCGTGCGAGAAAGTACGCTGATGCGGTAATGGGCAAGCTTTCCAAGGAGGAAGCTGTTAAAAATATCACCGAAAAGCGCAATAAGGACACTCTCATGGCGTACAGCCTCATTCCCCTTGAGGGAGAGGACGATATGGTTGAGCGCTACCTGCTTCTCCAGCAGTTCCTCAAGGAAAGCAAGAAGTTCGGCGCTCAGCGAAAGGCGAGCGAGTCAAAGGCGGTGGAAATCGCTATGCAGAATATGGCGAAAACTGCCGGTTTTGCAGACGTTACCCGCCTGACCCTGCGCATGGAGACTAAGCTTTTCGATAATATCCGTGAACTGACTGAGTTCAACACTGTTGGCGATGTGGCAGTACGCCTGTTCATCGACGAGGACGGCAATACAAGTATCGAGTGTACCAAGAACGGCAAGGCGCTTAAATCCGTGCCTGCAAAGTACAAGAAGGACGAGTTGATAAGCCGCATGAATGACGTGAAGAAGCAGCTTACCGAGCAGCGCCGCCGTACAAAGCTGATGCTGGAGCAGTCGATGGAGGACAGAGTAAGCTTCCAGGCGAACGAACTTGACGCTCTCAGCAACAATCCCGTAGCTGCGCCGCTGGTCAGCTCTCTTGTGTACGTTTCCGGCAAGGACATGGGCTTCCTCAGCGGAATGAAGCTTGTTTCCCCGGACGGCAAGTCCAAAAAACTGAAAGCCGACAGCGAACTTTTCATCGC
Source organism: uncultured Ruminococcus sp. (assembly GCA_946612185.1). GTDB lineage: Bacteria > Bacillota > Clostridia > Oscillospirales > Ruminococcaceae > Ruminococcus. Next base: position 6,487 of record CAMOEP010000049.1, on the reverse strand, counting down.
CCACCCTCTCGACCTCTACAACGCCGGAATCTGGCAGGACTACCAGAAGTACCTGTTCGACCAGCAGCTTACTCAGCCGTTCAAGCAGGTGTTCCGTGAACTTTACGTCAAGACCGCCGAGGAAATGGAGCGCATGAACTCCCTCCGCTACGCCGGAAACCAGATACAGCCCCGCCAGGCGGCTGCCTGCCTGAAAGCAAGGCGATGGGTTGCGGACGTGGATTCCGGTCTGCAAAAAATATACTACAAGGAAAATATTATTGCGAGAATTTATGCTATTGCCGACTGGTTCTCGCCCTCTGAGGTGGAAGCGCCTACCCTGGAATGGGTGGACTTCTCCGACCGCAAGACCGGTAAGAGCATCAGGATCGCTGACATTCCAGACCTTATCTTCTCCGAGGTAATGAGGGACGTTGATCTGGCGGTAAGCGTTGCCCACGCAGGCGGAGTTGACCCGGAAACAAGCCATTCTACTATAGAAATGCGCAAGGCGCTGTGTCAGTTCACTATGCCGCTTTTCAAGCTTACAAACGTTACCTTCGACAAGTCACACGCTTTCATCACCGGCACTCGTGCGGATTACACTATCCACATGGGAAGCGGTGTTGTACACGTTCAGGGCGGTGCTATGATAAATATACTCCCTGTACATTCTCAGCACCGTGGAAAACTGTTCCTGCCTTTCGCTGATGAAGATCCAAAGACCGCTCAGATCATAAGCGAGATCCTCCTGTTCGCTGACGATGCAAAGATCAAAGATCCGTTTATCCTGGAGCAGATCAAATGACCAGACGTAAGAAGAAAATTCTTATAATAAGCCTTATTATAGCCATTTGTGCGGCACTTTCCGCCTGGGGATTCGCTATGGAAACGGTGGACTACCAGGTGGAAAGCCCAAAGCTTTCCGGCAGCGTGAAAATCGTGTTCATCTCCGACCTGCACAACTGCTTCTACGGCGACACCGATAACACGAAGCTGTGGGAGACAGTCTGCGCCGCTGAACCAGACCTTGTGCTTTTCGGCGGTGATGTTATCGACTTCAAGGGCGGAACTGGCTATTCTCTGCGGTTTATGGAGCAAGTGCGGGAGAAGTTCCCCTGCGCATACACCCCCGGAAACCATGAGGGTATGCGCAAGGATACTGAGGAATTCTACCATTCCGTCAGGAATATCGGAGTGCCAATACTCATGGGCGACAGGCTGGATATGGAACTGAACGGGCAGAAAATCAGCCTGTTCGGGGTGGTGGACGCTGAGGCGTTCGGCAAAAAAGCCACCCAGCTTGAAAACTGCTACGACTCTCTCGACCAGAGCCGGTACAATATTCTCCTCGCCCACCAGCCTGAGCAGTACCAGGAATATATGACCACGGACACTGGAAAGAAGCCCTTCGACCTGATACTTTCCGGTCATGCCCACGGCGGACAGTGGGCGATACCGGGAATTCTTCCACAGGGACTTTATGCGCCTGACCAGGGCATTTTTCCGGAGCGGACGACTGGTGTCTATTATATGGACGATACGGTGCAGATAATCAGCCGTGGACTTGCCAGACCCCTGCGAATGATATTCATTCCCAGAATTTTCAACCGTCCGGAACTAAGCGTTATCACCATAGGGAACTGATATGGAATATTTCGTAACACTTGTCCTGCTGCCGGTCTGGTTCGCCTACGGGCTTTACCGGAATATCTGCGAGACACGGCGTACACTCACTTTCCGGGAGAACCTTCGCCGTGGCAAAGTTGTCCGGATCAGTGCAGAAGTGACGAAAGTGCGTACATTCGGCGCTGAACGTGGTTACGCCTTTATATGGGCAAGGTACGATATCAGCGGCGAGGAAGTCATCGGGAAAGTGCTGTGCAACGTCTATCAGGGCGGAACTGAGCGTCCGGGCAATGTACTGCGGATAATCGCTGACGGCGACCGATTCGTGCTTGAGGAACAGCAGGTGAAAGATGCGCTGCTGACATACCGGGTAAAGAGCCTGGTATGCGGGGCAATGCTTGTGGTATTTGCCGGTATCATCATTGACTACTGGCTTCATAAATGAAAAAATCCCACTGTCTTAGGTCAGTGTTGCCCTAAAGGAAGTGAACAGATATGAAATTGTTAAATTGTGATATCCTGGAATTATACAGAGGTACTATTTTTCGCTTTAAAGGGAAATACCCATTTTGCGAAGAATATGTTGATTATATGCTTTGCGATTATCCCGGTTGTGGTGAGAAATACAGTCCTTTTGCTTTATATTGTGTCTCAGGATATTGCGCAGGTCATCTTGAATATGTTTTTCCATCAGACGCAAAGTCTGAAAATTCAAGCAGCATAAGTAAAGAATGGCTAATAGAAAACTGGAATAAAAAAATATATAGTGAATGTGATGTCAATGAAGTGGAAATTATTGTATAGATTCTGATTCAGCATAGCAGTCGAAAAACAATGCCCCTGAGTGCTTTGTAACACTCAGGGGCAAAACTTTTATATAGGTATCAGCTTTCAGACAGTGGGAAATTTTTTTGTTCCTTGCGCATTGCCCGGAGTTTCCGGAAGAATTCGGTAAGCTGAGCCGAACACTCGCTTTCCAGCACTCCGCCGGTCATCTGGGGCTTATGGTTGTAAGGCAGATCGAACATTTGCTGAACCGACACCGCTGAGCCGCTTTTGTAGTCATAAGCGCCGAAGTACACATCGTCGATGCGGGCATTGATGATAGCGCCGCAGCACATGGGGCAGGGTTCAAGGGTGACGTATATGGCGCAGTCCGGAAGCCGCCAGCCGCCGAGAGTTCTGCACGCCTGGTCAATGGCGATGATCTCCGCATGAGCAAGGGCATTTTTCCCGGTTTCACGCCGGTTATACCCCTCTCCGACTATCTGCCCGGTGGACTTTTTGACCACTACTGCCCCCACGGGAACTTCCCCGATATCGGCAGCCTGGGCAGCAAGTTCCATTGCACGCCGCATGAATTCCTCCATTACAGCACCACCCTTACAATGATATAAACCAGGCATATCATGAGTACTGCGGAGTAGGGGAACACCTTGATGCAGTGAGAGATACGCTCAGGGGGAGTGAGTTCGGAGTCGAATTTGGCGAAATAGTGCCGTTTTTTGCGCCGACTGATGAGCCATTCCACCAGGAAGAAAAGTATACCGCATACCAGAACTCCCAACATGAACAGATTTCGTGTCAGGAAGGTTTTCTCCGTTCCGCCGATCTCCAGCATGACCAGGGCGAACATATACATCTTCTCGATGATACGGACGGCGACTGCGGTGAATATCGTACCGCTTCTGAGCATACCGTAGGAGGCGACAATTGATGTGAGGAATATTATCGGGAACTCACGGATATCCTGCACCAGCAATGCGGCGGTGAGGGAAGTCATGATGATTGCGAAAGCGTCACCGAACTGCCGCAATACCGCAAACATAGCTCCCCGGAAGAAAAGTTCCGACAGGAAGGGTATCACCAGCAGATCAAAGACGATGTACAAAACAAAATCGGTCTGATCCCATAGCTGAACGTCGGTATCAAGGTTGCGGAAGTAGTAAAGTATCTCACGAGTCTCATTTGAGTACGCCGTGGGCAGACTGACTGCGGTACAGGTTATGAACGAAAGGGCGATAGCGCTTATCATACCTCCAGGGTCGTTCATGCTGGACATGAATTCCACCACACCCGGCAATTTGAAGCGCTTGTGGAGGTAGAATGTGGGGATAAGCATTTTCATACAGCTTACGATGAGTATCACTGATACTATCTCGCTGCTGCCGCCGTATATCATGGTACTGAAGAAATTGTTGTGGATATTAATGCCCAGCATACTCAGTGCGATGATAGCGACTCTGCCGAGGATATTCTCTATTACCACCCAAAGCAGGCACGCCATACCGATGATGTAGAATATCCTTGTGAGGGTATCCATTTCAGCCACGGTGGGGGAGGAGCTGAGAAAGCCACGACCGTCCACATAGACAGTTTCCTTTTTATTCATTTCAAACCGGAATGAAAACGGGTTATTGTTTCGTCTGCGCCAGCGTATAAACTTATCGTTATAGAAGTCATTCTGGGTAGAATAGTCGAATTCGTCAACAATGTTAACTAAAGTGTTTTCATTAGCGGGCTTCAATATCTCACCTCCCAAACAAATATTGTAACATTCAGGGGAAAGTGCAAATAGTTACATAGGTGTACTGCGGAGAACTATCCGGCAGTATCCCGCTTATTGATGAGTTTTTCCGCATTTATATGGAATATCATTTCTTTTTCCTGGTCAGACAGTGGAAGCCGTCCGATCATGGCGATCTCTTTTTCCGGGTGATCCCAAGGGGTATCGCTTCCAAAGAGTACCTTGTCAGCGCCCTGTTTTTCGATGATGCGCAAAAGCTGTTCATCGGAAATATAGTCCGCCACAACGCCGGTATCCATATAAAGGTCAGGGAATCGACCGGCGAGGCAGTCCTCCACCTGGTCGTAAAGTTTGATGCCGCCCATGTGGGCAGCAATGATAGTAAGACCGGGCATTTTTTCAGCCAGGTCAGCGAAAGTACGGGGCGAAGCAAGTATCTCCTCGCCGCCGAAAGGATCCCAGCCGCCGTGGAATACCACGAAAAGCCCAAGTTCACGGGCTTTGCGGTACACCGGCATCATACGCTCCTCATTTGGGCGGAAGTGCTGGTATTCCGAGTGAAATTTAACGCCGTAAAGACCAAGCTGGGCGATACGCTCGACCTCCTTCACAGCGTCCTCAGCGTCCGGGTGGACACTTCCGCAGGCGTAAAGACCGCCGCCCATAACGCTTGCAGCCCAGTTGTTAATGGTGGTCTGCTGAGAGGGCTTAGTGGCGACAGGCAGAAGCATTGCAGCGCTGATATTCCGTGAGCGCATCATCTCCCTCAGACCGGCGATAGTGCCGTCGGTGGACGGAGATATGCCGCTTGTCTGTTCAAGACCGGAGAGGGCACGGCTGGCAAGGGAGTCAACAAAAGCGTGGGTATGAAAGTCAAAAATGGTCATAGAATCACTCCAGAACGTGTTCCATAGCTGCATAGAAAATTTTCTGAACGTGTGCGTCGCAGAGGGAATAATAGATCGTTTTGCCTTCTCTGCGTGTATTCACAAGTCTTGCCTGCTTGAGGACACGAAGCTGGTGGGATATAGCAGATTGGGTCATTTGCAGAAGGTCAGCGATGTCGCACACGCACATCTCGCTCTGGCAAAGCACGAAAATGATGCGGATCCTTGTGGAGTCACCGAAAACCTTGAGGAGTTCGGCAGCGTCGTAGAGGACAGCTTCGTCAGGCATTACCTTCGATACTTTGTCGATGATATCCTTATGAATGCCGCAGTCGTGGTCACACATATCATGTTCGTGCATATATTACCTCCTGAGTTATACAAGATAGTTGAAGAAGATCCAGACAGTACAGGCGAGGGCAGCGCTGCTGCAAATAAAGCCGAGTATAATGGTAAGGTTTGTCCATATGTCGAAAACCTTGTTCATGCGCTTATTGAAGCGGACATTGTAGGTTCTGCCCTTTTTGTACATCTGGTCATTGAGTATCATCTCGCTGGGGAATATGCATGGCATTTCCTCGCCGTCAATGATATAGTAAGCCACTTTGAACTTGCTGTTATTGTTATTGCCTTTGTTGTTCGGGGGATTGTCGATCTTTGAGAACTCCGCCTTCCGTGGCTTGGAGAGGGCGAGAAGCACCATGGAGAATATGAAGAATATGACCATAGAGAGGATAGCCAGTTCCACCAAAGCCATACCGCCGGCGACGAGCAGGAAGTTGCTCACGCCCATTATCTTCAGTACAACGATAATCACGATCAGAACCAGAATGAATTCCATTATTTCACCGCCGGTATATATTATTACTGTAATTATATCACAAAGCACTCACAAAGTCAACAACGAGAATGTTAACATTTATACTACCTGTTGTTACAAATTTACCAAATGTAGATTTTGCTGGATTTAATACAAAAAAATCCCCCACTTTTTGGAAGTGAAAGGGAAGAAGTAGTGAATAACGAATGGTAACACTGCAAAGCCGTCAGGCGCTCTTTGTGCGGTGCTGCCAATAGTACAGAAACGCCCGGATAGAATTAGAAAAGCCCGACACTTTCGTGACGGGCGTTTCTGGTGAGACATGAGGGATTTGAACCCTCGACCCTACGCTTAAAAGGCGTATGCTCTACCGGCTGAGCTAATGTCTCAGAACAAACATTATTATAACAGATAATCCTGAGTTTGTCAAGAGGGTACAGGAAATTTATGTATTTTTAGCTTGTCTGATGAATTTTTACTGCAAATTATATGCATATTCACGAAAATAATTTTACCCCTTGACAAATGGAAAGAAATGTGATAAAATTAATACTGTTGTGAGGGACATGAGTTCTGAACGGCATTGATATCATGTGCTTGTAGCTCAGCTGGATAGAGTGACTGGCTACGAACCAGTAGGTCGGG
>CAMOEP010000048.1 GCA_946612185.1 uncultured Ruminococcus sp. | reverse complement strand
GCGGCTGGCAACGGCGGCTGCTTCGGAGGCGGACTGGAAATAGCCATGAGCTGCCAGTTCCGCATCGCTTCACCGAAAGCACGCCTTGGACTTACCGAGATAATGCACGGTGTAGTGCCAGGTATGGGCGGCATGGAGCGGCTTTCCCGGCTTGTTGGCAGGGAAAAGGCTCTGCAAATGATACTTCAGGGCGAAATGCTCTCCGCTGATAAGGCGCTGTCTGTCGGACTTGTCACAAAAGTTACCGAGGATAAGGACTCTCTCCCGGAGGCACTGAGATTCGCTGAGGATATTGTCTCGTCAGTGAGCGTGACCCAGATAAATGCTGTCGTAAATACCCTGAACAGGGCATCTGACGGCGATCCCGACCCTTCGTCCGGAGCATTTGAATCAGCACTTGAGGAGGCTTGCAGAAAATGAGCAGATGTGTGTACAATCTGACCGTAAGAGGCTATGAACTGGACTCCTTTGGTCATGTGAACAACGCAGTTTACTTACAGTACGCAGAAGCCGCACTCTGGAACTTTTTCAGATCAAAGGGACTTATGGAGTATACCCTCGACAGGGGAATATTCCCGGTACTTATGGAGTGTTCCCAGAGGTATATCCATGAACTGAAACTGCTGGACGAGGTGCGCATCGAGTCCGAGTTCACGGCTAAGAGGGAAGTTATGGTCTGCAAGCATAATATCATAAATGACGCTACAGGCGTACTATCCTGCAAAATACAGGGCAGGATCGTTTTCGTAAGCCATGAGCGTGTCATTCACAGTATCCCTGATGAGGTCAAGGAAATATTAGAGCGTGAGACAGATGAAGATCATAATTAAAGAATTATTTACAGAAGTAAGCAGAGTTGATACGCTTTCGCAGATCATCGGTGCAGAGCTTGGCGAACCGTGCTTGCTTATTGTACACGGCAGCGGAAGTATCCAGGCAGGTGACGAAGCACAGGTGCGCAGTTTCTTTGCTGATGTGCCATATGTCACAGCGCTTGCGTCTGATGAACCCGATGCGGATATTGCAAAGTACTTCGACATCGTGATACCTGCTGATAATACCGGTGAATACGCAGAAAACCTGTTCAAGGACAAGTCTGCATTTCAGGTCAGGGAGATAACAAGCTGCTTCGTGACTGCAAGAAACGGCAGCAGCGAAGACGTTCTTGATGCTGAATCAAGGGCATTTTACCGGCTTATCGCAAACATCGCAGGAGGTGTGCATGATGAGTGATATCCTGCTTAATGAGGAAAACGGAATACTCACCGTTATGATGAATGCCCCGAAAAATAACCTTATGACCACGCAGTTCCATGAGGAATTTGAAACGGTCATGGAGGAGGTTCAGATGCGTGCCGGACGTGGCGGCATCAGGGGCATGATAATAAGTGGCAGTGGAAGGCATTTCTGCGTAGGTGCTGATGTTGACGCACTTGAGGAGCGCTCTGCAAAGGAAGTATACGACGATACCACAGGTAAACTTCCGGAAAGCCATATTAGACAGAAGCGCCACTTCACTTTCCTGCGTGAACTGCCGTTCCCGGTGGTGAGCGTAGTTACCGGATTCTGTATCGGTTCAGGCAGCGAGATCGCTCTGAACTGCCACTACAGGATCGTCGAAAAGGGTGCAAGGATAGGTCAGCCGGAGTCCACCTTCGGCATACTCCCCGGACTTGGCGGAATTGCCCGGAATATCGAACTTTGCGGCATGAAGAACGCCTATGAGATGGTTATGACCGGCAGACTTTTCCCTTCCGAGGAAGCCTGTGAGATGGGCTGGGGAGATATTCTCACCGACAAAAAGCAGGGACTTGCCGAGGCGTATTCGCTGATAGACTTTATCTCTGAAAGCTGCGGTGAATTTTCGCCTGCGGAGTACCGCAGATATATTCAGCTTTACAAGAACAGGGGGGACTGACATGAATATCGGGATCACGGGGTACGGAAAAATGGGAAAGGACATTTTCTCCTTTTTCTTCGATAACCTGAAAAATGCCGGATTTACGGTGCTTGTCCGCTCTGGTGCAGAGGAGTATACTGCTGCGGTCGTAAAGACTCTTGACAAGCAGCTTCGTAGAAAAAAGCTGACTCAGGAGGAGTATGAAGCCAAGAGATCAGCGTTCCGGTTCACTTGTGATGCGGCTGAACTTGCTGGCTGCGATGCAGTTATAGAGACTATTTCGGAGAACCTGGAGGCTAAGAATTCGCTTTTCAGGGATATTGCGGATATAGTTTCCGGTAATTGCCTGCTGATGACGAACACTTCCTCGCTGAACATCGAAAAGGTATTTGAGGGCGTTCCTGATACTCAGCGCTGCATGGGGATGCATTTTTTCTATCCGGTAAAACTGGCGGAATTCGTGGAACTTAACCTTTTAGCGGATACCTCCGAAGATGCGCTGAAAATTGCAGAAAGCCTGATTACCGGCTGCGGACGCAGATATATCTGCTTTTCCGGAGACTACCATGTGTACCTGAACCAGATACTTTCCGCAATGGTTTCGCACGGCATCTGTCTTTGTGATTATTTTCACACGTCCGTTCCGGCGCTTTCAGCTTCCCTTGAAAAAATGTATACCGTCGCAGGTGTATTTGATATACTTGACAGCGTAGGACTTGGACTTATGGCTGAAAACCAGACAAATTTCCGGCTGGAGCGCAATAAGCAGCTTCTTGGATACGGCTGTGAGAAAATGCAGCTTTGGCGCAGTCAGGGCTGCCCGGACAGTCCCAGGAGTTTCCACGGATTTATCAGCAGCCAGGAGCAGAAAACTGCGGAAAACTGCGATAATGCACCGCTTTATATGGCTGCATATATCCTTAGCGAGACTGCTTTCGCACTCGATGAGGCTGGTATCGACAGCGATGTACTCCTCGAAGCAGTCAGCAGTACTCTCGGCACAGCCGATACTCTGCCGGAAATGTACAGAAAATACGGTGCAGAAAATCTTATATCCGCACTTGACCACCTCTATGAAAAGACCGGTTTTGCGTCTTATAAATATAATACAGATCTATTTGAAAAATACTATTCATGACCCCGCAGGGTCAAGTGATTAAAGAGGTATAGTGGTATGAAAAAAGTAGTTATAACAGGTCTTGGCGCAGTTACAGCTCTGGGAAACAATGTCCCGGATTACTGGAATTCGCTGATCGAAGGCAAAAGCGGTATGCGGACTATCACCCGTGTTCCGGCTGAAAATCATGATACGACAGTTGCAGCCGAGGTGGACGATTCATTTGAGCAGGTCGCTTCAAAGTACTGGAAAAAGCGTATGCTCAGCGCAACCCCCAAAGCCGTAAGAATGGGACTTGCGTCCGCCGGCGAAGCTATCGAGGACTGCGGCGCTGATTTTGCTTCCCTTGACCGTTCAAGGATTGGCATTATCTACGGTCTGGCAGACAATACCTACGAGGGCGTTGAGCAGGAGAACAAGTCTCACATCACACTGAAACGTATGCAGAGTGAAATACCGGCAATGATAGCCATTAAGCACAATATCACAGGTCCATCGTTCAATATGAGTACAGCCTGCGCTTCTTCCGGTTACGCTCTTGCGCTGGGCAAGCATCTTATCCAGTCCGGGCTTTGCGATATGATCATCGTGGGCGGACTTTCCTATGTGGTAAACGATGCGGTACTTGACGGCTTCAATCAGCTTCTTGCAATGTCCGTAAATCCCGACCCTGACACGGCAAGCCGACCTTTCACCAAGAACCGTGACGGCTTCATCATGGGCGAGGGCGGCGGTACTGTCGTTCTTGAATCAGAGGAACACGCTAAGGCAAGAGAAGCTAAGATATACTGCGAACTTGCCGGTGCTTCCATTAGCTGTGAGGCAAGCAGTCTTACTGCTCCCCAGGCAGACGGCGCTGGTATGGCGTACTCAATGAGATGCGCTCTGGAAGATGCTGGTATCGCTCCGGAGGAAGTGGGTTACATCAATGCCCATGGCACTTCCACTACCCTCAATGACCTTTATGAGACAATGGCGATAAAGCAGGTTTTTGGTGAGAAGGCATACGATATCCCGGTTTCTTCCATAAAGGCAGCTATCGGTCACACCCTTGCAGGCTGCGGAGTTCTTGAGGGCATCGCCTGCGTCAAGGCTATCGAGACAGGTATACTTCCCCCAACAGTTCACTTCGACGAGCCTGACCCGGAACTTGACCTGAACTACATACCCAATACCGCACTGAAAAAGGATATCACCGTTGCTGTATCAAACGCATTCGGCTTCGGTGGTCATGATGCAACACTCGTTTTCAGAAAATACAATTAAGAGAGGACGACAATTAATGCCGATCGCACAAATGAAAACCAACTACAAAATGGACGAACTTTCCAAAAAGGAATTCCTGAATGAAGTTGCAGAGGAAATGGCAAAGCTTCTGAAAAAGCCCCTGCCGGCAGTAATGGTCATGCTGGACGATTGCTATATGTACATGAACAATTCTGAGGATACCGTGTTTTTCTCGGAATTCCGCTACGTTATGCCACAGGAATTTGCCAGCGATAAAAGCGGATTCCTGAAGCTGTTTGCAGATACTATGCTGGCAGTTATCCAGAAGCACACAAAGGTCGATCCTTACCGCATATATATGCAGTTTACGGAAATGGACAGACAGAGCGCCTGGCGCTATACAGAATAAGAGAGGAATGATATTATGAAATGGTCGATCAGAGAACTTCTTAACCCGGTGGTCACAAGGTCGATGCTTTACGGAAGTGACCCTTTTGATACTGAGTACGTCCTGAAAAGAGTGGACGAGATCGACGTTATGAGCGGTAAGAAGATACAGGCTGTATGGCTTGGTGAATGGGAAAAGAAGATCGCTCATTACGCAGAGCTTCGTGACCAGAATGAAGCTAAGGGAAACCGTATTTCCGCAAGAGCATACGCAAAAATGGTCGCACAGTGCTGGTACGCCTGCTATATGGTAAATATCCAGGACTTAGAGCAGAAGGTTTCCATTTATAATAACCTGGCTGACAGTTACAGAAAGTATACCGAACTTTGTGATAATAAGATAGAGTACGTTGAGATAGATACTGCTTTCGGCAAGCTTCCGGCTTATATCCACTACCCCGACGACGGCAGCAAGGAAAGCTACCCCATTGCTATTACCTACTCCGGCATCGGTAGCTGCAAGGAGGAACTTGATATGCTGGCAATGCCCCTGAATGAGCGTGGCGTGGCAGTCATCACTCCTGATATGCCCGGTACAGGCGGCGCTGTTATCTGGAATAACGTAAAGTGCGGCGGTGACGAACTGGAAGCCGCTTTCGAGGGCATCTACAAGTTCATCGACAGCCGCAGCGAACTTGACAGCAGCCGTATGGCTAACTTTGGTCTTTGCATGGGCGGCGGCTACGCTATCAGAGCAACAGCAAAGAACCCCGGTGTTAAGTGTTGCGTAGCGCTGTTCCCGCTGATGATCTGCTACTGCAAGCTTGACTCCGTTCCGATCTGGATGAAGAAGGGCAAGTGGACTTCATACCAGACAAACGACGACTACATGGAGTCAATGAACGTTCTCTCCGAAGGAACTCTCAGCTCCGACTTCTTCCTTGTACACAGCGACTATGATAACTGGATGACCCACGAGGCAAACGATATCCTCTACAGCAAGGCAACAGGCTACAAGGAGAGACTTGAAGTCACCGAAAGACCTGCATACGTTTCCGAGGAAACTATCATGCACGCAATGCCTGTAGGCGAGCAGTTCCACTGGGTAAAGCACATCACCGCTGATTTCATCGCACAGAGACTTACAGGAGAAACCAAATGAGCAATAATTTCTTTGATTACTACAGCAAATACGCTCAGGAGACACCGGACAAGGTTCTTCTGAGGATAGATGAGAATACACTGACCTACAGCCAGTTCATGGAGAAAACCGCAGTTTTCGGCTCAGCACTGAAAAAGCTGGGTATCGGCGTGGACGACAAAGTTGGTTTGGTAATGCCTAACAGTATTGAATGGTACATCGCATTCTGGTCAGCCGTAAGAATAGGCGCTCAGCCTGTTCCGATCGACCCCCAGAGTGGTTCACTGGAACTTTCCAGGCTTATCCCGGCAACTACTGTTAAGATGCTGTTCGTGACTGAAAAGTACAGAACTAACCACATCATAGGTGCAGTAAGTCAGCTTGTACCCGGCGAGTTCCAGCTTGAAAAGGTGGTATGCTTTGCACCTGAGAGCGCTGTTCCGGACGGCGACAGCTACATCAGTGCTGAGAAGTTTGCTGCTGACTACGGCGAGGCTGACTGCGAGATATATCAGCCTGAGTACCTGCACACCATGTCCCTTGCCTGCACTTCCGGAAGCACCGGCACTCCCAAGATACTTGCCGTTCCCTCCGGCGGATTCCTTTCCACTCAGAAGGATATGGGCGATTATCTGGAATTCAAGTCCGACGACGTTATGATGCTGGGCATGACCCTCTATCATCAGGGCGGATTTGGAATGGGTCTGCAAATGGCACTCAAGGGCGGAAGCGTAATGTATCAGCCCCAGTTCAATCCTATCTCATTCCTGGAGACTGTCCAGAAGTACAAGGTAAATATCATTCAGCTTACTTCCACCCTTGCAAAGGTACTTCTTTCAACTCCTGATTTCGAGAAGTATGACCTTTCAAGCGTTCGTATCTGCTACTTTGCCGGCGAAGTTCTGCCCAAGGAGATAGCTGATACATTCGTCAAGAAGCTGAATATCCGGGTCATCAATATCATCGGTTCTTCCGAGACTTGCACTATGGTGGTATGGGATTCCGCAAAGGACGGCGACTCCGATCCCAGCGACTTCAAGAAGCTTTACTTCACCGACTACCGTGTTATCGACGCTGACAAGAACGACGTTGCCGAGGGTGAAACAGGTGAACTGTGCGTTTACACCGACGGCGTTATCACTGAGTATTTCGGCAACCCGGAACTGTCCGCCGAGAAGATACTCACCGACGATCAGGGCAGAAGATGGTTCTGTACAGGTGACCTGGTAAACAAACTGCCCGGTGGTATAGTACGTTTCGCAGGACGCAGCAAGCGTATAATCAAGCGTGGCGGAAACCTCGTTCACGCTGAGGAAGTTGAAGCCTGCCTGCTCACTCACCCCAAGATAGCAGCCGCAGCCGTAACTGACGAGCCACATCCGGTAATCGGTCAGCAGATAGTCGCCTACATTCAGCCCAAGGGCGATGAAAAGGTAACAAGAGGCGAACTGGCACGCTATTTCGACGGAAAACTCTCCGCTTATAAAGTGCCGGACAAGGTAGTTCTCGTTGAGGAGATACCCAAGGACATCGGCAAGATACAGTTCAAATATCTCAGAAAAAAGGAGTATAAATAATTATGAATAATCTTGATTGGAACGAATTCAGACAGGTCGTTTCCGACTATGTAGGCGTTGACGCTGAGGAGATCACAAAGGATACTGACGTTTTTGATGATCTGTACCTTGATTCTCTGGGACTTTTCGGTCTTGGATCACATATCACTGATACATACAAGCTGAACGTTGCACTTTCACTGGTAGCATCTATCAGCAGAGTAGGCGAGTTCTTCGACCTGCTCAACGAAAAGGGAACAACTGTTGAGGAGTAATATGACACTGTTTTTTTTCCCTCATGCAGGCGGTTCAGCAAAGAGTTACGCATCATTCAAGCGATTTCTCCCCAAAGACCTGAACGTTGTCACAATGGAACTTTCAGGTCGGTTCACACGTTCTGCCGAGCCGATGCTGCATGATATAAAGTCCTGCATCAGTGACCTTTTTGACAAGAACGAAGACCTGACAGCACTTCTGAAAGACGGTGACTACGCCGTATTCGGTCACAGCATGGGAACAGTCCTTGCCACGGAATTTGTAAGACAGATACGGGAAAAGGGCTTACCTGCGCCGGTTCATATGTTCCTGTCCGGGAAGAATGCTCCAGACGAGAACCTGCACTGTTTCGGAGATATCGACCAGGTGACTGACCAGGAGATAACTGAGTTTTTCGACCGTAACAGTATGACTTCCTCGCCGGTGATACCCGATGCGGAACTTGCCGCACAGCTTAACCGGATACTCTGCAATGATGTGCGCATGGCTGAGAAGTACAGCGCAACTCCGGAGCAGGTTCAGTTCGGCTGTGATATCACGGCGATATACGGCACTGAGGATACAATGTTGAAAAATGCTGACATGAGCGGCTGGGGAAGGTATACCGACAAAAGCTGCGAAGTAGTCAAATTCAGCGGCGGACATTTCTACTATACCCAGCACAAAGAAGAAGTATGCAAGCTTATCTGCGAAAAACTGGGGCTTAATTGACATATCAAAAAGACCTGCCAGGGATTCCGACTGAATCCTGGGGCAGGTCTTTTTTTTGCGAAGTTGCCTTAATCACGGCGATTAGGGTGCGTTGACACTAAGCCTAAAACGCATCTTTTTGGCAGAATTTTACGCATACTGCGTCGAGAAAACTTGCTGGGCGACAGCCCACCTGCGTTTCCCTCTCCTTGTCTGCGCAGAAATTCTGCTCAAAAATCTGCACATTATTTTAGTGTCAACGCACCCTAATTCTGTTTTTTATTGACCTTATATAAGCCGGCAAACCAATATGAACGCCGTTAAGACTAATATCCACATCAGAGCCATCTAAGGCGGAACATATCTCATCAAATACTCTTAGAATCACTTTTTCCATCATGATGCTTTCGAGGCACTGTTTATCATAATTGCTGTCTGGAACAGACTTGTATTTTTGCTCATCTTCGGTGCTGAAATCAGCAGAAGCAAATATATTATCGGTCTGTATCCACTTACCGCCGAAGTAGAACATTTCAGTTTCGCCGTCATCGCAAAGACCGTTAAAAGTATCGTGAAAAGAAGATATTTCAGAGGAATACCTGTTCAGGACAGTCTCTATGCGATTTGTGTAAAGTGTGGAAATGATGCATTTTCTGACTTTTATGGGAATTTCAAAGCAAAGATACTTTTTGTATTCGACCACGCCGTTTTCAAATATCAGAACGGAGTAATCCCCATAGTTTTCACCAGTACAAGCACATTCATTGGTTGCTGTTGCGAAGCCAAACAAGCAGCCGCTCATGTCCCTGTCTCTGAGAAAAACGACTTTCTTTTGCATTTGTTCAAGTCGTTTAGTGGTATACATTATCATTTGTTCAACGCTTCACGCATAACATGAGTTTCCAGGTCAGCAAGCCTTGTGGGGATAGGAATGTGGCTTTCCTTATCGGTCATATCCATAGCGAGTCTACAGGCGGTATCAAGGCAGACGAAGTTTCCGATAGAAACGAATACAGGCTTGACACCGGTGTGAGTTCGCAGCGCTCTGCCATAAACCTTGCCGTCAATGACGATATCCGTAAAGCTTCCGGCATCGTTTCCGGGTTCGATGTAATCCGTCTTTTTATCAACACGAAAATAGGTCTTGGCAATGCCGATAGTTGGCTTATTCAGGTAAAATGACGCATGAGTAGCGATTCCCATATTCCGTGGGTGAAGGAAGCCGTTGCCGTCGAAAACGTATATATCCGGGATATTTTCCAGAAGCTCAACGGTTTTCAGAATAAGCGGCAGCTCACGGAAAGCAAGGAACCCCGGCATATACGGAACTTCTATCTTGCCGCTGAAATGCTTCTTTTCAATGACCTCATGGGTGTGCATATCTATTATAACTATGCAGCAAACTGCATACTCCTCACCGTCCTTGTTCCAGTAAGCAAGGTCAACGCCAGCCGCAGTCCTGAGTGAACTGTAATCGAAATTGTCAGCGGAAACTATCTTGTCCCTCAGCTTCTCCTGTTGACTTAAAAAGTCCTCCTGCATTTTATTTATGTCCATAATTGTTACCTCCAGAAAAATCATTCAGCATGGCGCACAGAGAACCAGAACACATAGTCTTTCGGGATAGGTGTTCCGGGTGAGCAGTGAACCGTATTCAGCGTGTCCTCAGAGTGGTCAAGTTCATCTTTTTTAGAGTAGCTGCCCATGCAGTCGAATGTCCATTTTATACCAGCGTCATCGAGTATTTTGGTTACTTCCTTGAATGTGCTGTCGTAAGGTATCGGCGGAACTTCCACCATGTCCTCCTTATCATTGTCACGCACGACGTAAACCACATTCTGAGGATTATCAAAAAGCGCAACAGTGCCGGTTTTAAAGTATTTTGTGCTGATATATTTTACATCATATGTGTTTTCGATGCCTTTTCTTTCCAGATCATTTATGATATTATCGAAGTTCTGACCTTCCGAGTGGTAGAATGCCTTAAACAGCTCCAGACGTTTTTGCTCCTCCGCTTCCTCTACAGCTTTTTCAGCGGCGATCTCATCGTTTTTCTCCTTTTCAAGCTGAGCGAGTTTCGCATCAAATCCGCTGCGGTCATAGAATCCGATACCATCAATACTTATGATTATTCCGGAATTTTTGTAGTATGATATCTGGATATCCTTTTGGTATTCCTTGCATTTATTGATATAATCCACAAAAGGGTTATTATAAATAAACATGGAGTTGTCACCGTAGACAGCGTAATACGAGTAATGTACTCGGTTACTGCCGTATCTGCCGTGACCGGAGGAATAACTATACTTTTTGATCAGAAAATCCGCAGCACTGATAGTTATAGTATCAGTTTCGCCTGTAATACTATCACGGACAAGGTAGTAGTTGTATTGCAGGCGTATCGGCTCTTTGCCGTTGACTTTGATATGACCGAATTTGCCGGAATACCAGAAAAACTGGGGGATAATTAGTATCGCCAAAAGGCATAGCAGTATTTTTTTGAACGAAGAGTGACGCATCGCACTGATGATGTCGGAAAGAAAGGTCTTTATAGAATCGGAAATGCACCAAACCGCAACGGCAGTCCAGATTATAGCGTTAAAGAATAGTCCGTTGGTGGACATATCCAGCAAGATGAGCATCGGATCATTTGTATCGGTACATTTTTCTGCAAGCCAGACCTTGAATATTACCATTATCGTAAAACCAGCAACGATAAACAGTATTGCCCCGATATCTCGGAGAGTGATTTTTTTCATTAGGGTTCTCCTTATGAATAATGTTATAAGCTTACCTGGAAAACACATATTTTTATAATTATACATCTATTAAAACAAAATGTCAATATTTTACCACTTTTTTATCAGGGCAACAGCATTTACTTTTTGGGAATTATTTAAGTCGCCCGTTTCTTTTACTAAATTTGTCTGTTTTACGGACGTTCCGCCAAAGGGGGACACCCAAGGGGAAAAAGGGGGAGGAACAAATTAAACCCGGCAAAAATCGGCATTTCCTCCCCCT
>CAMOEP010000047.1 GCA_946612185.1 uncultured Ruminococcus sp. | reverse complement strand
GCGTAAAATTCTGCCAAAAAGATGCGCTTTAGGATTAGTGTCAACACGCCCTAGTAAGGCATAGAAAAGTGTGCGCCTATTATGACAAAAACGCTCTTCACAGTGATGCGACATTGAATGACGGCTATGTAGAGTGCGCCAACGATGCACCGGTGGAGGATATCATATCTGCTCTCGATGCAAATGGGGAACAGATCAGTCGGCTTCCTGCGACATACGGCGATACACTTGAGTATCATAGAAAAAGCAAGGGAATATCACAAGAAGAGTTTGCATGGCGGCTTGGTATTACTGACAGGACATTGAGAGAATATGAGTCCAGCTCTGTATTAGAGCCCAGCCGAGTATTCTTTGCAAGTGCCGGACGCGCTCTTCATATACCGGGCGTGTTTACACGGGATATGATGAAAAAAGCAGTAGTGCCATTGGACGATACAAATGGCTCGTGGTATTACTTCGGATATGTGGTTGACCATATGTATATGCGCAAATTAAAGGATTGTAATGTTGTTCTGAAACATTACAAACTGCCGCTTTTAATGGGGCGCGATGACGATGAAACAGCACCTCAGCGCAGAACAGGCAAGTCCAGAAAAACAAAAGGCGCAGATAGAAGCACCACTTCGGAAAGCTGTGTGCGTCAAACAGCCTCACCGTCTTAACGGCGATTGAAAGAAATCTGAATAAAACAGAATAATGCCCATTAAATATGTCAATCAGGGGGCGTATGACGGTTGGAGTAATCCAGCCGTCATTTTTTTGCCCTGAAATCGCAGCAAAGATTTTTTTGGGAAAATTTCAGAAAAAGCGGAAATCTAATTTCCGGTTTTTAGGGACTCTCTGAAGAAGAAAATCGCTGAAATGTGTATAATGTGAACAAACGAGAGCTACTTTATATATGTTTGAATATGCAATACATACAAATAAGAGGGCGATAATACTTCAAAAAACCGGAAATCTTATTTCCTGTTGCTTTCCGAAAAAGTATGTTATGATATAGACACAGTCAAGGACGGAGCAAGCACAGAGAGCTACACCAGCCCCTCCCCACTGACTGTAAAACAACTCTTTTCATGCCGGATGCATATGGCAGATGAAAGTTCATACAAAGCTATATCTTGTGGCTATAGGCTCTAACTATATCCATAAGCACAAGATGTAGCTGTATGTTCTCTCTCATCACGTCCGTATGCATCCGGCTATTTTTGTGCCTACGCACACTGTCAACACTTTTAATCTATGCCAAGTTGAGAAAGGAAGTAATCACTATGAAAGACCAGAAGAACACTCAGAAGCACGTTTACATCTGCAGCCCCTTCCGTCCGGTTTCCACCGCCCCGATCCTCCGTGCCAACGAGCTGATCGACAATCTGAAGCTCGCAAAGGATGCCTGCACCTTCGCAGCACTCCGCGGCTGTGATCCGGTTGCACCGCACCTCTTCTACCCGCAGTTTCTGAACGATGAGGACGAGGTTGAGCGTGCGCTCGGCATGGAGCTTGGTATCCGCGCTCTGAGAGCCTGTGATGAACTGTGGATCATGAGCTGCCGTATCAGCAGCGGCATGAGTGCCGAGATCAAGGAAGCACAGAAGTGCGGGATAAAAGTTCTTGTGTTCACCGCCGCCGGATTCCGTGAGTATAGGGGTTCAGGTGATATGACAGACAACTGCTATGCTGATACGGCTGATACTGCTGTGATCGATTGAAAGGAGGCACACATCATGAAGCCTACTGTTAAGGCAACACCGCACAAAGAGCGCCTGACGGCTTTGCAGCGCATATACTTGCATATTTTCCGGCATCTTGCACATAAATTTTTTGACATACGTCAGTATGCCTGCAAAATTTCTGCACAATCTGCCGAAAAATCTGACTGCGTATCTGCGCCGCAATCTCTGTGCGGTGTTGCCTTAAAAATCTGAACACAAACCTGACACTCCGTGAACTGTTGGAGCTTGCAAAACCCTCATGCGTTCGTGTTCCTGAGGGTGCGAGTGCCGTATATCCTCAACGGCGATATCGACTACAGCGGCGGAGAAGTTCTCCTGGACGGAAGTACCGCTCAGAAGGGTCAGGCTCGGCGTGCCGAAAATGAACCTATGCCGCTTTTCAAGTTCGTCGTGACGAAAAACGGTACTGACAGATTCGATGAAAACCTTACCTCCGGGCAGCTTGTCCACGATGAGCGCTGGACGCTTCTTAGCGGTTATCCTCTCGATGACAGGGAGAATATGGAACTTGTGTACGTTTACGCTTTCACTGAGCCGGACGACTCAGGTACTCTTACCAAAACCAAAAAGGGCGACCCAACTACAGTTGCGCTGTTCGACAAGATAAAGCTCGTTAACTACGGCGGCGAATTCCTCGGTGATAACGTCGGCGGACGACTTGAAGTCAATGTGGAGGCACTTGCTATCCAGACCGAAGCCCTCGGTGACGGTGTCGATGCAAGCGAGCCTTTGAGAGTGTGGAACACTCTCCTTTCACAGGCAGAAAGCGAGGTGAGCGGCGAATGAAGGAGTGGCTGAAAAAATGGCGCAATCCGCTGCTGATCGGTGCAATTGCGTTTCTTCTGTGCTTCGGAGCAACTCTCGCTCTGCTCACTGATACAGAATCAAAAAATAATGTGGTGGTTCTGGGAAACGTCAAGGTGAAGCTCACCGAAGACCCCTATGAGGACGAACAGACTGTCGTTCCCGGTCAGGTGATCGCTAAACCTCCGGTGATACATAATACCGGAAAAAATGACGCTTATGTGTTCGTGGAACTTTCCATGCCGAAAGCTAAAGTGCAGATGCTCTATGAGGAGGACTTCACTGACTCAAATGGCATAGTTCACAAAGCAGGTACGCTGAAAGATACTCAGCCCGCCGTGCAGGAAATTTTCCGGACGCTTATAAGTGATACCACCAAAACATACGTTACTAATACCCCGGATATACAGTACAACAAGGCGGCAAGTGCGCAGGGTTGGGAATTCCTTGGCTTCGGTGACAATACCAATTCCAAAAGATCGTACTGGTTCGGGTATAACTGCAAGCTGAGCGGCAAGGACGGCGATAACGAGGATATAACCTCTCCGCTTTTCAACAGCGTTCAGTTAAAAAGTTTCATCGACGAGGATATTGACGATGATATTGCCCGGAGTATCGGCGTTAACGTCTTTGCTATACAGGCGGATAACCTTGAATTATTTGCGACAGAGCCGGAGTTCCTTACACAGGCTCAGCTTCAGGATATCCTGAAAGTAATACAGAACAAAAAGACGGAGCTGGGAGAGATCAATTATGAATGATAAGAAAAAACGTGTCCTGACGGCTGCGTCGATCGTTGTTCTGCTTGGCGGACTGGGTTCACTTATGGCGTACCTTATCGCAATTGACGGAACGCCCAATAAGGTGAAGATCGGCAAGGGCGATGCGGATATCGTCGAAACTTTTGAACCGCCTAAAAAACTGAGTACCGATGCGAATATCTACCAGAAACTCGTTACAGTTCGCAATGAGGGCAAAAACCCCAGTTTTGTGCGGGTATTTATGGACTTCACCGATGCATCTGTCAAGGAGTCCCAGGGGATAACGACTTACTTCTTCGTCCCTGATGACCCGAACAACCCTCCGGCAGATGCGCCTTCCAAAGATGATCCTACAGGCGGAACATGGAAAAAAGCAAGCGAATGGTCGCCCACCGGCGATTGGGTATACCTTGATGAGGGCGGACTGGGCGGATACTATTACTACACCAAGCCAGTCGCACCCGGAAGCTCCACTCCGCCCCTTATTTCATGGGTGAGGACTGATTTCCAGGACGAGAGCAGTATCACCGATTATCAGATACTTGTGTACTCCGAGACTGTCCAGAATGTTGAGATAGACGAAAACGGAACGGTCTACAATGAGACTAATTACCAGACGGCATGGCAGAATTACCTGCGAGTTGCGCCGTGGACAGTGCTGACGCATACTGACTTCTCCGGCACTTCCTACCAGACCGCTGATTATCAGAGCGACACGGCAGGAGTTTACCCGGATTCGCTTAAAGGTATGCTAAAGGGAAATACTGCCGTTGAGACAGTTTCCCTTGATATCAACCTTAAAACCACCGACCCGGAGGGAAATTCCCATTACGTTACCTCTATGAGCGAGATGTTCAGCGGTTGTACAAGCCTTAAAAATGTTACCATAAAATCGGAAAATTTCGACCATGTGACAAGTTTTGCAGGTATGTTCGACGGCTGCGATAATATTGAGAATATCACTCTTGAAGCCGTAGGCGGAAAGGGAAATATCGACATCTCGAAGCTGTTCAGGAATTTACCAAAACTTAAAAGCGTTACCCTTAAAAACTTCAATATCACCGATGCTTCCTCGGCGTTTGAGGGAGTTGCCACACAGGTAAGCCTTGACCTTTCAGACAGCAGGATAACCGGCTCGGCTGAGAATATGTTTAAGGATTGTACTTGGGTGACTTCACTCCCCATAGCCGACCACTCCGGCATTACTGATACCAGGGGAATGTACCAGAATACCGGTCTGACCGGCGCTGTAACGATAGCTGACATGAGCAGCAGTACATCTGCGAAAAATATGTTCAGCGGATGTGATAACGGAATCACAAGCCTGGTTATTGATAATGCGCAGAATGTGGGTAGTGTTGAGGGTATGATTGACGGTATCTCGACTTTGGAAACGATCTCGCTGACGAAGTTTGATAATGCCGCATTTGGCAAAGGCTTCTTAAAAGATAGTAAGGCTTCACTGACACAATTTACTATTGAAGGAAATCTGTCAAGCTTAAAAACGTTTAGAAGTATACTAACAGATGAAGAGGGAACAACTTATGCTGCATCTAATGCTAATACAAAGATAACAAAGATTGAACTGAAAAACACTGCTGATAATGGAGCAACAGGTATTATAAGTTCATCATCTATGTTTGAGGGGTGGACAGCTCTTGAAACATTTAAAGCAGAGAATTTCAAAAATGCTACGGCTATAGAATGTGTGGCGTTATTAAAAGGAAATCAAGCATTGAAAGACGTTTCGATTACAGACCTAAAGATTAGTAATGCAAGAATTATGTTTGATAATTGTAAAGCATTAAAAACTGTAAATTTAGAAATTAATCTAACAGAGGCAGTTAATGTGGGGCAAATGTTTGGAAATTGTACAACATTAAAAAATGACAGTGCATATTCCGATATTGTTTCAAAATGGAAAATAGATTCAGCACCGCCTTTTTTAACTAACGGAAATAACAATACTTGGATGGATAATATTTCAGGATGGCAAAAATGCTCAAATTGTTGGATTTATTTTACTGGGACAAAAATAACAGACTTTTCTGTAACTGAACCGACCTGATTACAACAAACGCCGCCCCTAATCAGAGGCGGCGTTCTTTTCTTTTTTCGGCAGAAAGGCTGAGCCGATGAGCAGCACGATAACTACTGCTACGATGACCCTGCCCACACGTCCTTTCAGAAACAGCATAACATACCCCAGGTGCGGGATATGCAAAATCGTCCTGCCCAGGTAGTTTTCCGGAGTGACAGGTGAGTTGTCCTCGGTATTGTTCGCATCGCCCTTGGTGATGATGCCCTCATCGGTTATCCGGACGGCACGGTGCGTTACACGGATATTTCCGCCCACGCTGAACGAGATAACGTCCCCGGCTTCCACCTCCTCAAATGGCGTGTTGTGGTTCACCACGCATATGCTGCCCACGGGTATGGTCGGAGACATTGACCCGGTGGTGACGATGTAGAAGCGGATACGAAACAGCGACAGTACTATCAGTCCGAATGCAAGCACGATAATAAGCCACCGCAGACATTCCAGGGCGGTTTTCAGTACCGTAACGGATATGTTCCTGAATTTGCTCAACTTCTCCTGCACCTTCTTCTGCTGCCTTTACTTATTTATAATACTGCTGCGGAGTATCTTTCTTGATGCGGTCTTGTCAAATTCACTATCCCGGAAGAACACCCTGACGATGCGCTTCGCCGGGGGGAACGTGTCGTTAACTGCGTCAATTTTCGCCCGTATCTCAGCTTCGATATCCTCGCAGGCATACTCCGGGTCAGGGAAGATCTCCGCCGCTACAGTATGCTCACGCTCAAATACGACCATTTCTTTCACAGGTGCGAAAGTAACGAACTGGTTCTCGATCTCCTCCGGGGAAACGTTCTCGCCGTTGCTGAGGATAATGAGGTTCTTCTTGCGTCCGGTGATGTAGAGGTAGCCGTCGTTCATATAGCCTAAGTCGCCAGTCCTGAGCCAGCCGTCGCCGGTAAGGGAGTTGGCAGTCTCCGCAGGGTTTTTGTAGTAACCCATCATTACTGAGGGGCTGTTTACCCATATCTCGCCGTCAACTATCTTCACGCTGCATCCTGGAACTACTCTGCCTACAGATTCCGGCTGAGGGCAGCCCTTTACGGCGTTGCATATTCTTGGCGAACACTCCGTCATGCCGTAGCCCTGGGCAACTTCGATGCCGAACTCCTTGTAGCCGCTGATTATCTCAGGGCTGAGGTACGCACCGCCGGCATATATTATGCTGAACTGCTCACCGAAAACTTCCCTGCCGACTGACAGCTTGTCGGGGTTTTTCTCAGCCATCTGCTCCATACGTTTCAGTATAGATGCGGCTATCATTGGCACGAAAGTTGTATCCACCGGCTTGAAAAGTTTCAGGTTCTTGATTATGCGCATCAGCGAGTCGTTCACGCAGACAGTTCTGCCGTACCACAGACTGCACAGGATATCGCAGGTGAAGCAGAACACATGATGCACCGGAAGCACGGTAAGACGGCGGTTTCCGTGATAGCCCATGTCAGGCTCACAGGTGGTATTGTCGATAAGGTTCTTATTACTGAGCATAACGCCCTTGCTCTGCCCGGTAGTACCGGAGGTAAACAGGATAGCCGCAAGCTGTTCCGGCTCTGGCATAGCATCGACGCTTCGTCCGGAGTACTGCTCAAGGATACTGCTCAGGCAGAGCATACCCGGCTTTTCCTCAAAGAGGTGGACGTAGTACTTCACACCGGGGCAGAGCGTCCTGAATGTGTCTACATCTTCTGAATGTCTGTCGTCCAGGAAAAGCACCTCGCTGTCGGAGCGGTTTATCTCGTCGGCTATTTTCTCAGCGCTGTTAGCCACGTCCAGAGGAACTGACACGCAGCAGCCGCACTGTATGCCGAACCAGGCAGTCAGGTACGCTGAACCGGTCGAGCCGATAAGAGCCGCATGAGTTCCGCCGGGGAAAAGCTCACGCAGCCAAGCGCCTACGCTGTCGCAATTGCGGCGGAAGGTGCGGTAGCTTGTCTCAATAAACTGCTTCTTCTCATGCTCGATTATGAACGGCTCATCACCGAAGCGCTGGTCTGCTGAGTATACCAGTTCTTTGAGAGTAGTTACACTGTTCATTACTGAAGTCCTTCCAGATAAGCCACCAGTTCACCGACAGTTTTGAGTTTACCGGCAGCAGCTTCGTCTATTTCAAGGTCGAGTTCGTCCTCAGCGTCACCGAGCATACACATGAAGTCGTAGGAATTAAATCCCAGGTCGTCGGCAAATCTTGTAGAATCGCTGATACCAGACAGGTCAGCTTCAACGTACTGTGCGATCATTTCTTTAACTTTCTCAAACATAACAAATACCTCACTTATAAATCATACCATATCCATTATTTCCTGGATAGTCTTGTCGGGATTTTCGATACTGCGGAACAGCACACGTCCTGTGAAGTAGTACAGGAACTCTATCTCCTCCGGGGTAGCGCTTTCAAGCTGATAGCCGAAGTAGAAGTTCAGACCGCCGTCGCCGGGGCGATGCATAGCGGTGACGTACATAGGCTGAGGCTGTCTGCCGGAGGAGTACCAGCGGCTCTTGAAGCCGATGCCTTTCAGGTAGGAAACGATACTCTTTGCGCTGGCGGGCTGGTAGGTGAATGCAACGCTGTGGTAGTTGCTTCCGGGGTCGCCGCCGTATTTCATGCGCTCCTCGTAGTAGTAGCGGAGGGTGGAGTAATCAGCGTGGAGGAAAACCTTCTGCTGCTGTTCCTTGATAATCCGCATAGATTCGAGGACTGTAGTATCCGTAGGCATGATAGTGCGCAAAGGCAGGCAATGCATACGCACACCGCCGCATTTCTTGTTCTGGATAGTAGAACGACGGCTGATGAAGTCCTTTATAGTGATGTCAGTCTCGTTGTTGTTGAATTTGCAGAGAACAGTCCTGATAGCGTGGAGTATAACAGCGCTGACGGGGATATCATGTTCGTTTGCGAAGTCAAGTATCTTATTGGTTGAGTCAACGTCGAGGGAGTAAACGATAGTATTACCAGCGCTGTCGGCGGTGGGAAGTACGCACCAGCGCAGGTTGGGGTTATTTTTCTCCTGACGCATTACCTGAAGTCTGCCAGGACCGGTAAAGTCGGTGTACATTGGCTCAGGGCGATCGAGTTCAGCCTGCCAGAACGCAGCGTCACGCTTCTGGCGCTTGCTTCCCTCATAAGCCAGGTCGTTCTTGACGGACTCGATGTAAGAAGTCATGGGGGTAGGGTAGGGCTTATCGAACATCAGGTAGCAGTAAATTTCCAGCACGTCCTTAGTGAAAGCGATAACGGACGCAGAGTCCATGCAGACGTGGTGAACGTTGAGGTAGTAGCCGTTGTAGCCGTTAGGGAGTGAAACGATGACGATTCTGGAAAGAGCGCCACGGTAGGTGTCGAATGGCTGGGAAGTCCATTTCTGTAAGACCTCATGAGCCTTGTCCTCGTTCCATTCGGAGAAGTCGTAGTACTCGAAGTACTGGTTCTCATAGGGCAAGATATACTGCCAGAGTTCGTCGGTTTCGGGGTCTTTCCAGAGGCGCATACGCATTGACTCGCATCTCTCGATAGCCTGGTTAAGGGCTTCACGGAGGGCAGCGACGTTCATATTGCACTGGAGGAACTGACCTGTGCCGATGTTGACAACTTCGTCAGTGGGGCTGAATTTCAGGGTGTACATATGTACAAGCTGAGCGGGTGTGAGTGGGTAGCAGTCACGTTTGATACCGCCGATAATTTTTTCCATAGATAACCTCCTATATCACTAAACAAAACGTATAATTTTGTTTTAGTTTTATAAATTGTAACATAAAATAAAGGCAATGTCAATAGCCAAATTACAAGCTGCGTCAGCTTGACCACCCCCACGTTGTCGCTCGTAAACTCGCTTACCTTAGTAGAACATCGCATTTTGCCGTCGCTCAACCGAGCTGAGCCAGCTCGACCGCCCTCACGTTGACGCTCGTTAACTCGCTTACATAATAGAAACGGTACTTTTTCCGTCGCTCAACCATGTTTGCAATGGTACAAAATTCTATCCGGGAATTCTGTAAAGCTGATGTTTTACAGTTCTACCGGAGAACTATGTACCAGGAAGAATAAGGTTGAGCGACGTACAAAGTACCGCTTCTAAATATAGTAAGCGAGCGTAAGCAAGCGACAACGTGAGAAGTGGTCAAGCTGACGCAGCTTGGGCTCAGCTCGGCTCAGATTGAGGGTCAACTACCAGCGCCGCAGAACCATATGCTTTCAGGGGAGCGCCGTTCTCGTCACGCTCTAAGGTGTAGCGCACATGGAATGGTACTCGCCCTACGGTCAGCGGGATTATTCCCTCAATGGTGTCCACTTCGCCGCAGTCAAGCTTGCGTATCCATTCCCGGTAGAGATCTGCATAATCCGGTGGGAATATTCCCACTTCTATGGCGGAATCAGGGTAATTCTCCACCAGGGGAGGCAGGTTCAGGTCACGCATACACCGGAAACATGGCCGCATCTGTTTGGTTGCGATGATGTACTCCCAGGCGTAGACGTTTATCTGCTCGAAAGCATTTTTGAACCGGCGCTCGTCTTCCTTGAACTGGAGACTTTGCTGTTTTTCGGAGGTGATATTCTGAACCATTGCGTAGAAAAGGTACTGGGTATCAGTTTTGCCGATCATACGGATATAGCTGCGTATACATATAGTTTCCTCGCCGCAGGTCTTGGAGCATACCTTCCGCCAGGTGTAGCAGGACTCCTCGCTGCCGCTTTCAATGGCACGGTGGAGAGTCTCCTCATAGCGCTTGCGGTACTTGTCCTTGGCGAAAGTTTTCATTGGGTCGCAGCTCAGAACGTCCTGCTCCATCATATTCATTCCTATCTCGTTGACGTACTTTTTATTCACCCGGAGAATTTCTATCCTGCCCTCCTGGTAGGTGAATATTGCCGCACCGCCCACGAAGTTGTTGAATATGAGCGTTTCCATAGAGTCAGGATCCCAGAATTTGCCAGCGTCCATGTGGCGGATAAGAGCCATAGCCGGTTTCAGCGGTTCATGTTCACGCATGGAAAGTTTATTGCAGAATTCCTCTGGCGGAAGGGGTTTGGAGTAGAGATAGCCCTGGACGTACTTGCAGCCGATACTTTTCATAAAGTCCGCCTGCTCCACGGTTTCCACGCCTTCAGCGATAACGGGAGTACCCAGCCACTTTGCCATTTGAACTATAGCGCTTATGATAGTGCCGCCTCTGCCGCCGATATCGCCGCTGAGGAAGCGCATATCCAGCTTGATTATGTCCACTTCCAGGTCTTTGAGGACATTGAGTGAGGAGTAGCCGCTTCCGAAGTCGTCCATTTCCACTATGTAGCCGAAGTTATGGAGTTTATTCAGCACATTGGAAATAAGCTCCATACCGCCGATAGCGGAGGTTTCAGTAACTTCCACATGGATATATTTCACCGGGATATCGTACTTTATCCTGAGCTTTTCTATCTGGTCGGCGTAGTCACGGCGGTATATATCGTACCGGGACATATTAACTGATATGGGAACTGGCTTTATGCCGTTATCTATGCACTCCCGGAGGAACTTGCAGACGGACTCAAACAGGTGCAGGTCAGCCCGATATATCAGGTCATTCTTTTCCAGCAAGGGAATGAAGTCTGACGGGAACTGCACACCGAATCCGGGCTGAGTCCAGCGCATAAGTGCTTCTGCGCCTATCATTCTGCCGGTAGCGTGGTTTATTTTAGGCTGATAAAGTGCATAAATATGTCCATTTTTTATAGCATCGTCAAAGTAATTGAGTATGTCCTGTTCGCACATTGGTTTATTCATTCATATGCCCCCCAAAAACGAATTTTAAACTATTATACCACATAATAAACAAATTTGCAATAGCCGGTTGAAAATACATGGTAAATAAGTTGAAAACACATGATGAATAAGTTACTATATTTAAGGAAACACCGCATAAAGCTGTCAGGTGGTCTTTGTGCGGTGTTGTCTATAGCTTTTTGCTTAGGGCGTGTTGACACTAATCCTAAAGCGCATCTTTTTGGCAGAATTTTACGCA
>CAMOEP010000046.1 GCA_946612185.1 uncultured Ruminococcus sp. | reverse complement strand
AGAGGTAATCAGAATGGAAAAAACTGTCACGAAACCCAGCGAAGAAAAGCTCAAACCGAAACTTTTCTCCGTCATGAAGAACTACTCCAAAGAGCAGTTCTTCAAAGACCTGATAGCCGGCGTTATCGTCGCTATCATCGCACTCCCGCTGTCTATCGCTCTGGCGCTGGCTTCCGGAGTTGGCCCTGAACAGGGTCTTTACACCGCTATCGTCGCCGGATTCATCGTTTCATTTCTTGGCGGAAGCCGTGTGCAGATCGCAGGCCCTACCGCTGCTTTCGCTACCATCGTTGCCGGTATCGTCGCTACTGAGCAAATGGACGGTCTTATCATCTCTACTATCCTCGCCGGAATCATGCTCATACTCATGGGCGTGTGCAGGTTCGGCGGTCTTATCAAGTATATCCCCGGAACGATAACCACCGGCTTCACATTCGGTATCGCTGTTACTATCCTGGTAGGTCAGGTAAAGGACTTCCTGGGACTTACGTTCCCCAACAGACCCATTATCGAGACTACCGACAAGATCGCTGAGATATTCAAAAACATCGGCACTCTCAACCCTCAGGCACTTCTTGTAGGCGTTATTTCCCTTGCAATACTCATTCTCTGGCCAAAGAAGCTGGAGAAGATACCTGCTTCGCTTATCGCTGTACTTGTATGCTCCGCACTGGTTGCACTCACTGATATGAACGTTAACACTATCGGTGACCTCTACTCGATATCCTCCGCACCTCCTACACTGACTATTCCTGAAGTATCTCTCGCAAGGATCAAGGCACTCCTGCCCAACGCTTTCACAATTGCAGTACTCGCAGCAGTTGAGTCCCTGCTTTCCTGCGTAGTTTCCGACGGTATGATCGGTTCAAAGCATCGCCCCAACATGGAGCTTGTGGCTCAGGGTGCAGCTAATATCGGCTCTGCACTTTTCGGCGGAATCCCTGCTACAGGTGCTATTGCCCGTACTGCCGCAAACGTAAAGAACGGCGGCAGAACTCCTGTTTCCGGCATGGTCCACTCGATCGTAGTACTTATAATACTCATCGTTCTCATGCCCTATGCTTCACTTATCCCCATGCCCACAATTGCCGCTATCCTGTTCATAGTAGCATACAATATGTGCGGCTGGAGAAATATCCGCAACACTGTCAAGACTGCTCCCAAGAGCGATATTGCAGTACTTTTCGTAACACTTTTCCTGACTGTTATCTTCGACCTGGTAGTTGCTATCGGCGTAGGACTGGTAATGGCTGCGCTGCTGTTTATGAAGCGTATGGCTGACGTTACCGAGGCTCACGCATGGGTAGATGTGGACGACGAGGATACTGACCCGGACAATATCCTGCTGAAAAAGATACCGAAGAATACAAGGGTTTATGAGATAAACGGCCCTATGTTCTTCGCTGCTGCTGATAAGTATAAGTACCTGCTTGACGACAATAAAATAGACGTTCTCTGCATCAGAATGAGAAACGTTCCTGCGGTAGATGCGACCGGCGTTGAGGCACTTATGCGCATAGTTAAGCGCTGTGAGCGTCATAACGTTAAGGTTGTATTCTCCCACGTCAACGAACAGCCCATGAACATCATGACCAAAGCCGGACTGGTGGACATGGTAGGCAAGGAAAACTTCTGCGACCATATTGATACTGCCCTTGCAAGAGCGCAGGAGATCGAAGATAAGATAAGCGCATAAGTCACCCTACACAAAAACGATCCCCCTGATATGGAATGAACCGTATCAGGGGGATTTTTATTATATGTTATTATATGTATCCGGGGGAACTTATTCTTCCTCAGCAGGAGCAACTACCTGAATACCAAGTACATCAAGATTAGCCTTGTCCACGGGTGAAGGACACTCGCTCATAAGTTCGCTTGCGTTCTGAACC
This sequence comes from uncultured Ruminococcus sp., assembly GCA_946612185.1. Lineage (GTDB taxonomy): Bacteria > Bacillota > Clostridia > Oscillospirales > Ruminococcaceae > Ruminococcus. The sequence continues at coordinate 9,835 of CAMOEP010000046.1, read as the reverse complement.
TTCGGGAATGCTGTTACATCACGGAGGCTGTCAGCTCCGCACATAATCATAGCAAGTCTGTCGATACCGATACCCATACCGCCGTGAGGAGGTGCAGCGTAGCGGTATGCATCTACCAGGAAGCCGAACTTAGCCTGTATCTCCTCGTCACTCATGCCCAGAGCCTCGAACATTCTCTGCTGAAGTTCAAAGTCAGTGATACGCATAGAGCCGCTTGAAAGCTCAGTACCATTGAGGACTAAGTCCCAAGCCTTTGCACGGACGTTTGCAGGGTCAGTGTCAAGGTAGTCTATGCACTCCTCCATAGGCATTGTGAAGGGGTGATGTGCAGCTACCCAAGTGCCGTTCTCATCGTCATACTCGAAGAAAGGCATCTCGGTGATCCAGAGGAAGTTATAAACGTCCTCAGGGATAATATCCAGGCGCTTAGCGCAGATAAGTCTCAGCGCACCGAGAGTTGAAAGGACTGTCTTAGTCTTGTCAGCGCATATCAGCACCAGGTCGCCCTCATGTGCGTCAACGGCGGACAGTATCCTGTCAAGGTCGCCCTCGCCCAGGAACTTCTTGAATGAGCAGTTTGGCTCGTCAGCCCAGCGGATATAAGCCAGACCCTTAGCGCCGATGCCCTTTGCGTGTTCAACCAGCTTGTCTATCTCCTTGCGGGTGTATGTAGCAGCGCCGTTCTTTACATTGATAGCACGGACGCTTCCACCCTCCCCGATAGCGTTCTTGAACACAACGAAGTCGATATCCTTGACAGTATCAGTGATATCCTGTATCTCAAATCCGAAACGTGTATCTGGCTTATCAGAGCCGTAAAGGTTCATAGCGTCAGCGAAAGTCAGGCGCTTCAGAGGAAGCTGTACATCAACGCCGATAACTTCCTTGAACACTCTCTGGATAAATCCCTCAACGCACTCCTGAATGTCCTCAGCATCAACGAATGACATTTCCAGGTCTATCTGGGTGAACTCAGGCTGACGGTCAGCACGCAGATCCTCGTCACGGAAGCATCTTGCAAGCTGGATATACCTGTCAAAACCGGCGATCATAAGAAGCTGCTTATATATCTGGGGTGACTGGGGCAGAGCGTAGAAGCTGCCGGGGTGAACTCTTGAGGGAACAAGGTAGTCTCTTGCGCCTTCAGGAGTGGACTTCATCATCATAGGAGTTTCGATCTCCAGGAAGCCGTTCTCGTAGAAGTACTCACGGGTAACCTTAGCGATCTCGTGGCGCATGATGATATTTCTCTGGAGCGGCTCACGGCGCAGGTCGAGGTAGCGGTATTTCAGACGCAGTTCCTCGTTTACCTTTGTATCGCTTACGATCTCGAAAGGCGGAGTCTGAGCCTTTGAAAGTATTCTCAGGTCGGAAACGAATATCTCAACGTTACCGGTCTTCATATTCTCGTTCTTGCTCTCACGCTCGATGACCTGACCTTTAGCCATAAGGACATACTCAGCCTTACAGGTGGAAGCTTTCTCGAAAACTGCCGGGTCGCTCTTGTCGTTGAACATAAGCTGTACAAGACCTGTGCGGTCACGAAGAACGATGAAGATAACGCCGCCCTTGTCTCTTATCCTGTCAACAAATCCGCCGACAACGACTTCCTGACCGGCTTCGGTAACTTCGCCGCAATAATGTGTTCTTTTCAGACCTTTCATACTGTCTGCCATTTTAATTATCCCCCTCTGTGAATGCGAAAAGTGAATTTCCTGTTTCGTCCTCGACAGTATTGAGGACGTTGTTCATATATATATTCTCGAAGTTCAGAACGAACTTCTCGTCTATAGCAATAGGAGTTTCCTCGCCGGACTTCATGTCCTTGAGTTTAGCCTTACCCTCGCTGAGTTCATTATCACCCAGTACGATAGTGAAAGCAGCGCCTATCTTATTGGCATACTTCATCTGCGCCTTCAGACCTCTGTTCATCAGGTCAAATTCAGCGAAAAATCCGAATTCACGCATATCGTGGGCAAGAGCCATAGCGGTCTCAAGTGCAGCATCGCCCATAGTAGCGAAGTAGAGGTCGCACTTCTTCGGAGCGAGATACAGGCAGTTCTGCTTTTCCATGACCAGAAGCAGGCGCTCGATACCCATACCGAATCCCAGAGCGGGAATGTGCTGACCGCCAAGCTGTTCGATAAGACCGTCGTATCTTCCGCCGCCGCAGACAGTACCCTGTGCGCCAATCTCGGTAGTAACGAACTCGAAAACAGTCTTGGTGTAGTAGTCAAGACCACGGACGATCTTTGGATTTACCTCATAATCTATTTTAAGGTTGCCCAGATACTTTTTCAGGTTCTCGAAGTGGCTGCTGCAATCCTCGCAGAGGTAGTCTATGATAAGGGGAGCGTCCTTGGCGATATCCTGGCATATAGGGCTTTTGCAGTCGAGTATGCGCATAGGGTTCTTATCAAGGCGCTCACGGCAGGTATCGCAAAGCTCGTCCTTACGGTTCTCGAAATAAGCCCTGAGAGCCTTGTGGTACTCGCTTCGGCAGGCAGGGCAGCCGATGGAATTGATAAAGAGTTTGATATTCTTTATTTCCAGTCTGTCGAGTATAGTTTTAGCCAGGGAGATAACCTCCGCATCAGCAGCAGCGGACTGGCTGCCAGCCATTTCCAGACCGAACTGGTGGAACTCTCTGAGTCTGCCAGCCTGGGGTCTTTCGTGGCGGAAGCAGGAGAGAATATAGTATACTCTCTGGGGCAGAGCCTCATTGAGCAGACCGTTCTGGAGCATTGCACGGATAGTACCGGCAGTACCCTCCGGGCGCAGGGTGAACTTAGTCTCCTTAGCCATAACTGTATACATTTCCTTCTGCACCACGTCAGTAGTCTCACCAACAGAACGCAGGAAAAGGTCAGTATTCTCGAAAGTAGGTACTCTTATCTCACCGAAGCCGTAGCTTTCAGCGGTTTCTCGTGCGATCTTCTCAATAGTGTGCCACTTGTGAGCATCTCTTGGGAGAACGTCCTCAGTACCATTAGGGCGTTTTATATTAAGTGCCATAATCAAGCTCCTTTGAATAGTATTCGACAATAAAATTGTCCCTGTAGCAGGGACAATTCAGGCAGCAAAGTGCTGCAATGGTCAGAAAGTGCTGCAATGGTCAGATAGAAGGATTGCCGACCTCTCTCCAGTCAAGGTCACCACGCTCCAGCGCAAGGATAAGCGCCTCAGCAGTCGCAATATTAGTAGCGACAGGAACGTTGTGAACATCGCATAACCTGAGCAGATTCATATCATTAGGGTCATTGACCTTGGGGTTGATAGGGTCTCTGAAAAACAGGAGTACGTCAACCTCGTTGCAGGAGAGGAGCGCTAAGATCTGTTCAGCGCCGCCACGTCCGCTGAGATAGCGTTTTATGGGCAGTCCGGTCGCCTCACTGACCTGCTTTCCGGTTGTATTTGTAGCTATGAGCTGATGCTTGGAGAGGATTCCGCAGTAAGCGCTGCAAAACTGTACCATAAGCTCCTTTTTTGCATCATGAGCAATGATTGCGATCTTCATATTTCTGTCCTTTCCCCGCAGAGCGGAATATATTTCAGATAATCATGAGGTTTTGACAGTAAGGGGAACGAAATCTCCGCCCAGGCGCTTGGATATAGCATCGAAAGCTTTGAGAGCGGAAGAATCGGTCGGGATAGGAGTACCCTTACCGGTAGCCACAGTCATCTTGAAGTCGTCGGGAATAACGCCGATAAGCTGAACGCCTATCTTGTCGATGATCTCGTCAAGGTTAGTAACAAGAGCCTCACCGATGACCTTTTTGCTTATCTTGTTGATGATAAGACGCTGGCTCTTGTTGCCTCTGTTGTAAAACTCATCAGACATAAGTGACGCATCACGAATGCATACAGGGTCAGGAGTAGAAACAACGAGAATGAGGTTAGCCTGTTCAACGATATCAAATACACGGGAGTTGATACCAGCGCCGGTATCAATAATGATGTACTCGAAGTACTTTTTAACGCTGCGGCAAATATCGACCACCTGTTCAGCGCTAACACTCGTCAGGGTCTTAGGGGCGCACAGGAGGCTCAGGTTAGAAGCCATAGGAACTTGTGCAACAGCGCTCAGAGCGTCCTTTCTGCCGGCGAGAACGTCGCCCAGGTCAGACTTGATACTATCTTCAAGACCGAACATGATATCGAGGCATCGCAGACCGAAGTCCAACTCGATTATGAGGGTACGATGGCCCTGCTTAGCGAGAGTATATCCCAGTCCGGCGCATACAGTGGACTTGCCTGTACCGCCCTTTCCTGAAGTGACAGCAATAATCTTCGACATAATATTATATCCTTTCCGAACAACTGAAAATAATTCATGACAGAAGGCTGAAGTGGCTTTCACATCATAGAATATTCCTACTGTAAATTATATCACAAATATTTGCTTTTGTCAAAGAAGTTTTTAGTTTACAAAATAAAATTGTGCATATTATATTTTTTAGCCGTCCGTTATTGTGCATTTCCTACAAATCATTTATTAATTGCGTTAATTTCGCTTATTGCATCGACTATTTTGTTAACAGTTTTTTCGATACCACAGCCATTCTCGTCGATGATGATGTCGGCGTACTTCTCATAGAGGGCGGTACGCTCGTTGTAGAGGTCAGAAAGCCGCTGACCCTGGCGGATAACTACTCCCCTGTTGCGGATATTTCCAAGTCTGTAGCGGAGTTTGCGGTAGTCCAGTTTCAGGTAAACTATAGTACCGATCTTAGCCAGATGCGCCATAGCCTCCTTGCCGTAGACCACGCTGCCGCCGGTAGCGATGACAGAGCGCTCAGCTTTGATGCGGCTGTTGACTTTGTTTTCGATGTCGATGAAGCCGTCAACGCCTTCGCTTGCGATAATGTCTTTGAGCAGGCGCTTTTCGCTTTCCTGGATAAGCAGGTCGGTGTCGATGAACTTGTAACCCAGTATCTTAGCGAGGATAACGCCAATGGTACTTTTTCCCACTCCGGGCATACCGATAAGTACAATATTTTCCTTCATACATTTTAATTCCTTTATCATGTAATTTATTTACACTACCATTTTACTCCAATTTCATTATAATGTCAAGCTGTGCCAGCTTGACCGCAGCCACGTTGTCGCTTGCTTGCGCTCGCTTACTTTTTTAGAAACGGTGATTTTGCCGTCGCTCAACCATGTCTGTTCTGGTACTAAGCCTTGCAGTAGAATTGTAAAGTGGCAAGTTTGTAAAGTTAACAAATAGAACTTTGTACCAGTGAAAACCAAGTTGAGCAACGGCAAAATGCGATGTTCTGCCAAAGTGAGCGAGTTAACGAGCGTCAACGTGGTTGCGCTCGCTTACTTTTTTAGAAACGGTGGTTTTGCCGTCGCTCAACCATGTTTATTCTGGTACTAAGCCTTGCAGTAGAATTGTAAAGTGGCAAGTTTGTAAAGTTAACGAATAGAACTTTGTACCAGTGAAAACCAAGTTGAGCGACGGCAAAATGCGATGTTCTGCAAAAGTGAGCGAGTTAACGAGCGTCAACGTGGGAGCGGTCAAGCTGGCTCCAGCTTGCAAGCTGTGCCAGCTTGACCGCAGCCACGTTGTCGCTTGCTTGCGCTCGCTTACTTTTTTAGAAACGGTGATTTTGCCGTCGCTCAACCATGTCTGTTCTGGTACTAAGCCTTGCAGTAGAATTGTAAAGTGGCAAGTTTGTAAAGTTAACGAATAGAACTTTGTACCAGTGAAAACCAAGTTGAGCGACGGCAAAATGCGATGTTCTGCCAAAGTGAGCGAGTTAACGAGCGTCAACGTGATATGCGGTCAAGCTGGCTCCAGCTTGGCTTGTTGACTTTTGGTGATAATTATGGTACGCTATATAGGAGGTAATACAATGAAAGAAATGAGGTGAGATAATGAAAAATCCTTTCCCCTACTCCTCAGATAACAAACGCTACCACACACTGAACTACTTCTACCGCAGTAAATTCGGCAAAAAACTCAGCAAAGCCGTCATCGACTGCGGCTTCACCTGCCCCAACATCGACGGATCTAAAGGCTACGGCGGCTGCGTTTTCTGCGACGGCGGCAGCGGATACTTCACCACCTCCGGCATCAGCGTCCGGCAGCAGCTTGAAGCTGAGAAAAAACGCATCTGCGCTAAAGTTCCAAATGCTTCGATAGTTGCCTATTTTCAGGCAAATACCAACACTTATGCACCGGTCAGCCGTCTGAGAGAGGTCTACAGCGAAGCACTCAGTTTCCCGGAAGTTACCGGGCTTTCCGTGGGCACTCGTGGGGACTGCCTGCCGGAGGAAGTTCTCGACCTTCTGTCGGAAATTAACGAGCAAACATTTCTGACCGTGGAACTGGGGCTGCAAAGCGTGCATGAGGAAACTATCCGCAATATCAACCGCTGCTGCACCCATGAGGAATTTATGGAGGGCTACCAGAAACTCCAGCAGAGAAATATCCGCACCTGTCTGCACGTCATCAACGGTCTGCCAGGTGAATCGCCGGAAATGATGATAGAAACTGCCCGTCAGGTGGGACTTATGCGCCCCGGCGGTGTGAAGCTGCAAATGCTCCATATTATCCGGGGAACTGCCCTGGCAAAGCGCTATGAACAGGATAATTTTCACCTTCTGAGCCGTGAGGAGTACATTCAGCTAATAGTCCGCCAGCTTGAACTGCTCCCCCCTGAAACGGTGGTGGAACGCATCACCGGCGACGGCGACAAGCGGCTTCTCATCGCCCCTGAGTGGACTAAGGACAAAATCGCTGTCCTCGGCAGCATTGACAAGGAACTCGCACGGCAGGATTCCTGGCAGGGAAAGAGGTTCATGTGAAAAACGGTACACCTGAAAACCAGGTGTACCGCCCTTTTTATTCGTACTGCTTAGTGCCAAGCGCTCTGATAGAATTGAGTATCAGCAGCATTGCCACGCCGGAATCCGCAAATACCGCAAGCCACATATTCGGGTGACCCAGAAGTCCCAGTACAAGGACTGCTGCCTTTATCGCAAGGGCGAAAATGATGTTCTGGCGTGAGATGCGCTCGGTCTTGTCAGCAATGCGCTTTGCACGGACTATAGCCTCCGGTTCGCTGCTCATGAATACTGCGTCAGCCGCTTCCAGAGCAAGGTCTGCACCGGTCTGCATTGCGCCGCCAACGTCCGCACCGGCAAGTACAGGTGCATCGTTGATGCCGTCACCAACGAACATTACCTCGCCGTATTTCTCACGGATAGCGTTCAGTTCAGCAAGCTTGCCGTCGGGGAGAAGTCCGCCGCTTACATGGCTGATACCAAGCTGTTTTCCTACAGCATCAGCATTTTCCTTCTTGTCACCTGTGAGCATAGCGGTCTTGATGCCCATAGCTTCAAGCTTCGCAATCGAGTCCGCCGAGGACTTCTTAACTGTATCAGAAACCACAACTCTGCCCAGAACCTTGCCATTTTCCGCAACGTACACAACGCTTCCCAGGCTTACATTTCCCATATCAGGGATAGTCACGCCGTTCTCGCTCATAAGACGCTCGCTTCCGCAGAGATAGTTCTTCCCGGAGATAACTGCGCTAACTCCTCTGCCTGCCGCTTCGCCGGACTTCTCAGGCTGGATAAGTTCCAGTCCCCTCTCCCGGCAAGCTGAAACGATACTTTCGGCTACAGGGTGAGTTGAGGTCTGCTCGCAGCTTCCGCAGATGCGCAGAAGTTCATCTTCCTTGCACTCCCCGGCGCTTGTGATGCTGGTAACTGTGAAACTGCCGCTTGTAAGAGTGCCTGTCTTGTCGAATGCGATAGCCTTGACTTTGCCAAGCGCCTCCATAGCTGAACCGCCTTTAAAAAGTATACCAAGCTTTGAAGCCGCACCAATGCCGGAAAAGTAAGCCAGCGGAACACTCAGTACCAGCGCACAGGGGCAGCTTATTACAAGGAACGTAAGTGCCGAGTACACCCACTTGCTCACGTCGCCGGTGATGACTGAGCCAAATACCGCTGTCAGCGCAGCTATGGTAATGACTACGGGAGTATACACACGGGAGAAGCGTGTAATAAAACGGTCAATCTTAGGCTTCTCAGCAGATGCGTCCTCTACTGCACGGGCGATTTTTGATATCATCGAGTCGTCAGCGGCGGCAGTTGCACGGAGAGTGAAGGTGTCGGAAAGATTGATACAGCCAGACATTACAGCGTCGCCGGGGTGGATAGTCAGCGGAACAGGTTCGCCGTTTACAGCGGAGGTGTCAAGTCTTGACTCGCCTGACTCCACTACGCCGTCAGCAGCAATTCTCTCGCCGGTCTTTATCCGGAGGATATCGCCCACTTCTATCTCGTCAGCGTCTATGCGGACAAATTCGCCGTCCCTGAGAACGTCAGCCTCGTCCACACGAAGTTCTGCAACATCTGTGATTGCCTTGCGGCTGCGGTTTACGGCGATGTCCTCGAACAGTTCACCTATGCGGAAGAACAGCACAACGCCCACCGCTTCGGAGTATTCACCCAGAATGAAAGCGCCGATAGTAGCAACGGTCATAAGGAAGTTCTCGTCGAAAAAGTTGCCGGCACGGATATTCTTGAATGTGTTCACAAGAACGCTCTTGCCCAGGATAAGGTAAGCGATGATGTAGAGGACAAGTCCGACCATTGCCGCACCTGTAGCATGGCTTACTATGAGAGCCGCCGCAAATACCGCAACTCCTGCAATTATCGGGATAAGCTCACGGCGGATATTCAGTTCCTCCTCCGTGGGCTTGTGGTGGGACTTTACCGCCTCCAGAGGCTCTATCTCAACACCGGCTTCAATGGAATTTGCGGTCTTGTTCATCAGGGAGATAAGTTCCGGGGTAACGTTTCCGCTGACGGTCAGCTTTTTCAGGGGGAAGTTGAGCCTTGCCGCCTGCACGCCATCCAGCTTTCCGATAGCCTCCTCGATCTTAGCGCCGCAGTGAGCGCAGTCCAGGTTCTTGATAACGAACTCTGTTCCTTTGATATGGTCGTGATGATGCTCATGATGTTCATGCTCATGGTCATGTCCGCAGCAGCAACCATCGTCGTGGTCGTGGTGATGATGCTCATGGTGTTCATGCTCATGATCGTGACCGCAACAGCATTCCTCGTCGTGGTCGTGGTGATGATGCTCATGATGTTCATGCTCATGGTCATGTCCGCAGCAGCAGTCATCGTCGTGGTCGTGGTGATGATGCTCATGATGTTCATGCTCATGGTCATGTCCGCAGCAGCAGTCATCGTCGTGGTCGTGGTGATGATGCTCATGGTCATGATGCTTGGAATGGTGATTATTGGTCAGCGGCACAAGTTCCGCATCCGGCTCAACAGAACGGGCTATCTTGTTCAGCTTCTCAAGAAGCTCATCGCTTATCTTGCCCTTTATCTTGAACTTCTTCATGGGAAAGTTCAGCACAGCCGACTCAACCTCGGAAAGCTCGTTGAACTTCCTCTCGATCTTAGCGCCGCAGTTAGCACAGCAAAGGTTTTTTATTTCATAGGTCTGCTCCATAGAATCATATCCTTTCATATGAACGTTTGCTCATATGTTTAATATATCATATTTTTCCTCATTTGTCAATAGCAAATTTCAAAATAGCATATTAAAGGCAACAGCATTTACTTTTTCAAGCTGAGCCAGCTTGACCGCCCCCACGTTGTCGCTCGCTTGCTCGCTTACTTTGGCAGAACATCACATTTTGCTGTCGCTCAACCATATTCTGCTTGGTACAATGTTCTTTGGCAGATTTTTATGAACTGCAACTTTAAGGCAACACCATTTCTATTCACTATTCACTAATTCTATCGCCCGTTTCTTTTACTAAATTTGTCTGTTTTACGGACGTTCCGCCAAAGGGGG
>CAMOEP010000045.1 GCA_946612185.1 uncultured Ruminococcus sp. | reverse complement strand
TTATGGAATTCACGCTTCTCGGACTTAGCTTTGAAGTACATCTCCGCATCGCCCTGAAACAGCGTAAAATCGCCGATTTTGAGATAGTCGTGAATTACTTCTTTTCGTTGATTGCAGCCTGAGCAGCAGCCAGACGAGCGATCGGAACACGGAAAGGTGAGCAAGATACATAGTCAAGACCGATCTTGTGGCAGAATGCAACAGAAGAAGGATCACCGCCGTGCTCGCCGCAGATACCGCAGTGGAGTGAAGGATTAACGGGCTTACCAAGCTCGATAGCCATCTTCATCAGCTTGCCAACGCCGTCCTGATCCAGCTTAGCGAAAGGATCGCTCTCGAAGATCTTAGCGTCGTAGTATGCGCCCAGGAACTTACCAGCATCGTCACGAGAGAAGCCGTATGTCATCTGAGTCAGATCGTTTGTACCGAAGCAGAAGAAGTCTGCGTTAGCAGCGATCTCGTTAGCAGTCAGAGCAGCTCTGGGGATCTCGATCATTGTACCAACTTCGTACTTCAGGTCAGAACCAGCCTCAGCGATAATAGCGTCAGCAGTCTCAACAACTACCTTCTTAACGAACTTGAGCTCCTTAACGTCACCAACCAGAGGAATCATGATCTCAGGCTTAACGTCCCAGTCAGCGTGGTTCTTCTTAACGTTGATAGCAGCCTTGATAACAGCTCTTGTCTGCATAGCAGCGATCTCAGGATATGTTACAGCAAGACGGCATCCACGATGACCCATCATGGGGTTGAACTCGTGCAGTGAAGCGATGATATTCTTGATAGTCTCAACGGACTTGCCCTGTGCCTCAGCCAGAGCCTTGATGTCAGCTTCCTCAGTAGGAACGAATTCGTGGAGAGGAGGATCCAGGAAACGGATAGTAACAGGGTTACCCTCAAGAGCCTCATAGAGAGCCTCGAAGTCAGCCTGCTGCATAGGCTCGATCTTAGCCAGAGCAGCCTCACGCTCCTCAACTGTATCAGAGCAGATCATCTCACGGAAAGCAGCGATTCTGTCAGCCTCGAAGAACATATGCTCTGTACGGCACAGACCGATACCCTCAGCGCCCAGCTCACGAGCCTTCTTAGCGTCAGCAGGTGTATCAGCGTTTGTTCTAACCTTCAGAGTTCTGTACTTATCAGCCCATGCCATGATTCTGCCAAACTCGCCAGCGATCTGAGCATCAACTGTGGGGATGATACCCTCATAGATGTTACCTGTAGTACCGTCGATAGAGATGTAGTCGCCCTCAACGAAAGTCTTGCCAGCCAGCTCGAACTTCTTGTTAGCTTCGTCCATCTTGATGTCGCCGCAGCCAGAAACGCAGCACTCACCCATACCACGAGCAACAACAGCAGCGTGAGAAGTCATACCGCCACGAACTGTCAGGATACCCTGAGCAGCCTTCATACCTGTGATATCCTCAGGAGATGTCTCAAGACGAACCAGAACAACCTTTTCGCCCTTTGCAGCCCACTCAACAGCATCGTCAGCTGTGAATACTATCTTACCGCAAGCAGCACCAGGAGAAGCACCCAGACCCTTGCCCATAGGAGTAGCAGCCTTGAGAGCCTTAGCATCGAACTGGGGGTGGAGAAGTGTATCGAGGTTTCTGGGGTCGATCATAGCAACAGCTTCCTGCTCTGTCTTGTGACCTTCGTCAACCAGATCGCAAGCGATCTTAAGAGCAGCCTGAGCAGTTCTCTTACCGTTTCTGCACTGGAGCATATAGAGCTTACCGTCTTCAACAGTGAACTCCATGTCCTGCATATCGTGATATCTGTTCTCAAGGATCTCGCAAACCTTTACGAACTCCTCGTAAGCCTCAGGGAACTTCTGAGCCATCTCTTCGATAGGCATAGGAGTTCTTACGCCGGCAACAACGTCCTCGCCCTGTGCGTTTGTGAGGAACTCGCCCATGAGCTTGTTCTCACCTGTAGCAGGATCACGAGTGAAAGCAACACCAGTACCGCAGTTGTCGCCCATGTTACCGAATGCCATTGACTGTACGTTAACAGCAGTACCCCAAGAGAAAGGAATATCGTTGTCACGTCTGTAAACGTTAGCTCTGGGGTTGTCCCATGAACGGAATACAGCCTTGATAGCTCCCATGAGCTGCTCCTTAGGATCATCAGGGAAGTCTACACCGATCTTAGCCTTGTACTCAGCCTTGAACTGACCAGCAAGAGTCTTGAGGTCCTCAGCTGTGAGCTCAACGTCCTGTGTAACGCCCTTTTCTTCCTTCATCTTGTCGATAAGCTCTTCAAAGTACTTCTTACCAACTTCCATAACTACGTCAGAATACATCTGGATGAATCTTCTGTAGCAGTCCCAAGCCCATCTTGGGTTACCGGACTTAGCAGCGATTGTCTCAACAACAGTCTCATTAAGACCGAGGTTAAGGATTGTATCCATCATACCAGGCATTGATGCACGAGCGCCTGAACGAACGGAAACCAGGAGAGGATTCTCCTTATCACCGAACTTCTTGCCTGTGATCTCTTCCATCTTTACGATATACTCGTTGATCTCGGCCATGATCTCATCACTGATACCGCCGTCCTCATAGTACTGAGTACAAGCCTCTGTAGTGATTGTGAAGCCCTGGGGAACAGGGAGACCGATGTTTGTCATCTCAGCCAGGTTTGCGCCCTTACCGCCGAGAAGCTCTCTCATGTCGGCATTACCCTCTTTGAAAAGGTAACAATATTTCTTTGCCATTGGTGTATACCTCCAGTTTTAAACATTTGCGGAGAAGTAGTATCATAAGGTAGTCGCATTAATAACTTCTCTCCGACTTACCTATATTATACCATATATTGAGAATTTTTTCCATATGAATTTAGTAGAATTTACGCTATTGAAACTAAGCACTTTGCACAAAATTTTATGAAAAGAAATAAATATAGAAAAAAGTACTTGCAATTATTGTTAGAATTTGTGATAATATATACAAAGACGCTTTTTTGCTGCCATATTCGGGCAGCTATTCCAGGCGTTTATCAAGGAGGACATTATGAATAAAGCAGTTATACTGGCAGGCGGACAAGGCAAGAGAATGAAGGCTGAGATGCCTAAGCCCCTTTTCAAGGTTCTGGGCGAACCGATGCTGGAGTGGGTCATTTCTGCCTGCGAGGAGGCACAGATAGAGGATATCTGCGTAGTAAAGGGATATAAAGGCGAAATGATAGACGAGTACCTGGGTGGCAGATGCAAGAGCGTTCTACAGGCTGAGAGACTTGGCACAGGTCATGCAGTTATGCAGGCGCTTGACTTTCTGAAGGAGGACACTGAGGGAAATACCCTGGTTCTCTGCGGCGATGCGCCTTTCATTGACCCGGATACTATTAAAGAGTCACTTGTAGTGCATAAGCAGGGCGGCAATGCTGTTACCGTTATTACCGCTGAACTGGACGAGCCTAAGGGATACGGACGTATTATCCGTACAAAGAACGGCATCAGCGGCATAGTCGAGCAGAAAGACGCTAACGAGGAGCAGAGGGCTATCCGTGAGGTGAATTCCGGCGCTTACTGGTTCAGGACTGCTGACCTTATTGATATGCTTGGCAGACTTACCAACGACAATGCGCAGAAGGAGTATTACCTTACCGATACAGTAGGCATTGCTGTTGCTGACGGCAAGGGCGCAGGTGCTTACAAGTCCGCAAACGCAAATATCATCAAGGGCGCTAACGACCGTAAAGACCTGCTGGAACTTAACAACTACGCACGCATGGCAGTTATTGAGAAGCACCTTATCAACGGCGTTGAGTTCGTATGCACTGACGGCGTTATCATCGAGAGGGGAGTAGAGATAGGCGCAAATACACAGATACTTCCCGGAACTATCCTCCGCAGAGGTACTAAGATAGGTACTGGCTGCATCATCGGGCCTTACTCCGTTGCTGAAAACTGCATTATCGGCAATAACGTGGTATTCAATACCGCTCAGGCTTATGATTCAGTTATCGAGGATAATGTTAATGTTGGCCCTTATGTACATATCCGCCCGGATTCTACTGTTAAGGCTGGCGCAAAGGTTGGCGATTTTGTGGAACTGAAAAACTCCACTATCGGTGAAAAGACTGCCATTGCTCACCTGGCTTACATCGGTGACAGCGACATCGGCAAGAAAGTCAACATCGGCGCTGGCGCTGTTACAGTAAACTTCGACGGTGTTGCAAAGAGCAGATGCGTTATCGGGGACTATAGCTTCGTCGGCAGTAATTCCAGCCTTATTGCTCCTCTGAAACTGGGCAAGGGCGTTTATACCGCCGCAGGTACTACAGTTACCCGTGATGTGCCGGACTATGCACTGGCTATCGACAGAGGTGAACTGAAAGTCAACGAGGGCTACACCCTTCGCAAGCTGAAAAAGAATACCAAGTAAGAGGAAACTGCTATGAGTGATGGTGCAATTGATTTAGAGTACTACGAAAACGGTATAAAGGAACTTCTCAAAAAGCGTGAGGACGCTAAGGACTGGGCGGTTTCAGTCGTCATCAACGAGGAGAACTGCGAAAATATTCCCGTGGGAGCGTCGAAAATGGGCGGACTTCCCGATCTTCCGCCGGGAGTGGATTATCCGGAGCGTGAGCGGTATATCGACGAGCATGACAAGTATTTCAAGAACTTCAAGCTGCCGCTTATCTGCCAGTTAAATCTGGCTGACCTTGCACAGTTTGATATGGATGACGGACTGCCAAAGACAGGTATGCTCTATATTTTCTGGGACGGCGGTGATCCGGACTATTTTAAGAAGAAGTATAATGTACACCCGCTTCGTGCTTATTATTGGAACGGCGATATAAGTACTCTCACACGCCGCAGCGCTGACCCGGTAACTGAGGTTCGCCCGGAGATGAAAGCGGCATTTTCGGAGTATAAGGAAACTCTGGAAATGGAAACGGTTGAGTGGGAAGGCATGGTTGAGGATCTGCTGTGCGAATTTGAATCAGACTGCAAAGATAACGGCATAGACAGCAGGGAACATGAAATGTATGACAAGATACATGACCTGTACTATATTGAAGATGAAGCCAATATTTACGGTGGCGACAAGCTGTATGGATTCAGGGCAGGCTGTAAGTACAACTGCCCCGGCGACTGGAACAGCTTCCTTCAGCTTGATGAGCATGAGGGGGCACTCTGGTATGCGTACATCCATGTCAGCACCACTGATGTTAAGGTGAATGGCAAGGAATACAGATATCTTTCTGATGCACCGGAGCAGGTCTGGACAGAACTGCATACAAGTGTGGAATATGATGCCGACTGATTTCATTGTCCTGACAATGGAACATTGAATATGATATAATAAAGCTGTCGCAAACCGGCAGCTTTATTGCTTTATTATTAAGGAGGTAATTTATGGAAACGGTAATTCTTATTATCGGGGTGGTAAACGCAGTATTGCTAATACTTATCCTGATGCGGGGCGGCAAGGTGAACATCGACACAGGCTCGATAGTTTCCTCCGTCAAGGACGGTCTGGGCGAGTCGCAGAAACAGCTCCGTGAGGAAGTCTCCGGCAGCGTGCAGTCATCGGTCAGGTCAATGAGCGAAAGCCTTACTACAGTTCAGCGCACTATCGGTGAAAGTCAGGCGGAGAGACTGTACCAGGCGGACAAGCGCATTGCCCAGATGCAGGGGGATATGAGCGCCAAGCTGGAAAGTATCCGCAGAGTAGTTGACGAGCGTCTGCAAACAACTCTGGACGAGAAAATGGTCAGCTTCGGTACGATGATAAGCGATACTCAGAAGCAGGCGGGCGAGTCCCAGAAAACTCAGCTTGACACTATGGATAAGAAGCTTCGTGAGAATCTGGCGGCAATGAGCGAATATATGGTTGACCGTCAGGAGCAGTCCGGCAAGAGCGTTCAGGAAAAGCTGGATATGCTGGAAAAGCGCTTCCAGAGCCTTGAAACTTCGGTAAACGAGCGTTTGCAGAGCTTTGGTAAACTGATAAGCGAGTCCCAGACGCAGGCAGGACAGTCCCAGAAATTGCAGATAGAGACTATGGACAAGAAGTTGTCAGAGAATCTGACTGCAATGGGCAAGTCCGTAGCTGACCGCCAGGAGCAGTCCGGCAGGGCAGTTCAGGAGAAGCTGGAGATGCTGGAGAAGCGCTTCCAGACCCTTGAGTCCTCCAACAACGAGCGCCTTGACGGTATGAAGCGCACCATGAGTGAGCATCTGGACAGACTTTCCGAGACTAACCAGAAGAAGCTGGACGGTATACAGTCTATGGTCAGCGAGAAGCTGGAAAGCAACCTCCGGGAGTCCTTCAAGGTGGTCAGCGAGCGTCTGGAGCAGGTTCACAAGAGTCTGGGCGAGATGCAGAATATTGCTGCCGGAGTTGGCGACCTGAAAAAAGTCCTCTCCAACGTCAAGACCCGTGGAATCATGGGCGAGATACAGCTTGGAATGATACTGGACGAGATACTTGTACCTGACCAGTACGAGAAGGAAGTTCCCACGATCCCCGGCAGTACAAACCGTGTGGAATTTGCAGTTCGCCTGCCTGGTGCGGACGGGGAGGGGATAGTTTATCTTCCGATAGACTCCAAGTTCCCCGGTGATACATACAGAAATTTGCAGGACGCTTACGACACCGGCGATCATGACCGCATTGCGGCAGCGAAAAAAGCCCTTGAGATCGTGGTCAGAAAGTGCGCATCAGACATTCGCAGCAAGTACGTTGAACCGCCGTATACCACCAATTTCGGCGTTATGTTCCTGCCTTTCGAGGGACTGTATGCAGAGGTTGTCAACAGCGGAATGGTGGACGTATTACAGCGTGAATACAGCGTGACGATAACAGGCCCGTCCACGATGGCAGCGATGCTCAACTCTCTGCAAATGGGCTTCCGCACACTTGCGATACAGAAGCGCAGCAACGAGGTATGGCAGATACTTGGCGAGACGAAAAGCGAGTTCGGCAAGTTCGAGAAGGCGCTTGACGGCGTGCAGAATAAGATAACCAAGGCAGGGGAGGAGCTGGAAAAGCTGGTCGGCACACGAACCCGTGCTATAAACCGCAAGCTTCGCAGCGTAGAGGCGATAGAGTACGAAGGAACGCCGGCGCTGACTGCTGATGATGAGGAATAACAAAAATCCCGGAGAATATCCGGGATTTCCTTTTAAAAGAAATAGCGTTCTTCATTGACACCCTCTCAAAAAGTCAATGAAGAACGCTGTTTCGTATTTGGCTTCGGCGTACCCTCTATACGCTTCAGCTTACGACCGATACTGATTCCGATGTATCCATAATCCTGAGCAGTCTGCAAATCTTAGATGACGTTTTCACCGAGTTGAAGCTGAGTTTAGGCGAATCAAACATATTATAGGCATTAATGTTCGATAAACAGCTTTATTCGTGAGACTCTTGCGGAGACGATTACTGCATGACCTCCGGCGGAGTTTAGACCGGAGTGCTTTCTGGACTATATTAGTCGTAATTCACAGGACACAACAAATTATACAATTTAATTGTGCGGCGGAGCGATTTACCGATTTTACGGTGTTTATCGCTTCCGACAATTGTATTATAGACTAAATTGCGAAGATAATCAATTGATAATATTGCTTAGTTTTAGCACTATATTGCTTTGAATATTGTAAAAGAAATTATTAACGAATGATTAATAAACTAAGTGTTTGTACTTATATATATTTAAGCAATAAATGGTAAAATGAATATAATATGTATAAGGTAATAAATATTAATAATGTAAAAATCCCCTTAAAACAGCCATATTCTGCAACTTACTGGCGAAAAGCCTCACCTGCTGCCTGATAGCAATTTATGACCGAAACAAAATCGACAAATTTCGCCGGAATTCAGGTTTATTATTTTAATCAATTGCACCGGATAAAAATTTTTTGTGTTTTTTAATATTCTGTAAACGTTCCGCAATATTCTGTAAACGCTCCGCTAAAAAATAAAAACAGGAGCCGCCTTTTGCTCCTGTTTTTATCAGCGGTCAGAGAATACCCTGTGCCGCTTCCTCGATACATTTTTCGTAGTATGCCTTGCTCCAGTCGTTGTCAAAACTGAATAGCTTCAGATAGCCGTAGGCGTTCTCCTTTGCGCCTTCAAGCTCGCTCTTGTTGCCGGACTTTGCCAGGATATATACGCCTGTTATCATGATCTCCAGAAGCTTCGGGTCTGTAGCGCCCTGAGGCTTGTAGCCAAAGTTCGACAGCAGTTTAAGCGCCTGCTCATAGTGCTTTGCGGCGCAGTCGGTCAGCGCCAGGGAAATGTACATATCCGCACGCTTGCTTGCATCGACCTTCTCAGAGTGTATCTGCATGAAGTTGATGTTCTCTGTGCGGAAATCCTCGGATTCACGCCAATGTTCGTACAGACTCTTGTATCTCAATGCCTCGATACAGTAGTAGAACTTATCATCGCCGCTAAGTTTGCGTTCCTCAAGCTGGGTAAGGTAGAACGCAGCGCTGCTTTTGTCGTGCAAACGCTGATAGAGCCTTATTATCTGCACTATATCCTCAGGTGCAGGTTTCTTGTGGTTAGTCAGAAAAGCCTCGGCGTATGCATCGCAAAGCTCTTTGGTATAGCCGGATTTGCAGAACTGCTGATAAAGTTCATCGTACTTTTTCAGATCAGCACTGTAATTTGGCAAAAGTGCTTTAGCGCCGGTTGCTTTTTTTCTCTCCTGAGTAGACTGCATGGTGAATGCTCCTCCTTAGAATGCTACTTTCCGGGAGAAAGCCTGAGAGTATACTGCATGGATCTATCTTTTTCTGAATGTACGCTCCCAGAGTTATTCTCCGAACATTATCACATATATTTTATCATAAAAGTAATATTAAGTCAATATACCACGGTGATTATTGAATGAAACTGGTATTTTGCACAAAAATTCCGCTTAATTTTTTCCGTTTAACTCTTTTAAGTTTTCAGAATCTTTAAGTTTATTTAAAGGTTTTATGGTATAATGTTATTATACTGGAATAAGTGTATCCAGTGAAAGGAGAGTTTATATGAAGATACTTGTAGTAGAAGATGAAGTTCAGCTCGCTGACGCTCTCAGCGAGATACTCCGGAGAAATATGTACTCCGTTGACACTGTATATAACGGCATCGACGGTCTGGACAACGGTCTTACCGGCGTTTATGACTGTATCATACTCGACATAATGATGCCCGGAATGAACGGTATCGAGGTGCTGAAAAACCTCCGCCGTGAGAAGATAAGCACTCCCGTTATCATGCTGACGGCAAAAAGTGAGATCGACGATAAGATAAACGGTCTTGACTGCGGCGCTGATGACTACCTGACAAAGCCTTTCGTGACAGGTGAACTTCTGGCGAGAGTAAGGGCTATGACAAGGCGTAAGGGCGATATCGTTGACGAGAACCGTGTGGAGTTCGGCGGAATGGAGCTGCATAAGAATACCTGCTCTATCAGTTACTCCGGTAAGGACGTGAAGCTTTCCCTGAAAGAGTATCAGATAATGGAACTGCTTATCGCAAACCCCAGACGGATACTCCCGAAAGAACGTATTATCGAGAAAATATGGGGCTACGAAAGCGATGTTGAGTATAACAATATCGAAGTTTACATATCGTTCCTGCGCAAGAAGATAAACTCAATATCCGCCCCTGTCCAGATAAAAACTGCCCGTGGAATAGGGTATTCCCTTGAGTAAACGCCGGGGAGGTGCATGAATTGTTCAGAAAGGTACAACTGAAATTCTTCGCCACTATTATATGTATACTTGTGGCGATATTCATTGCCGTCCTCGGCTCGATAAACCTTATCATGGACGCTATCATGGAGAAGCAGAGCAAGTTCGTGCTGAAACAGGTGGCACAGAATGTGGAGTACGACGAAAATTCACCGAATAACTTCACTTTCACCCGCCCGGACGAGGACAAGCGTCCCTGGTGGGCTCCCTTTGACAACGGCAGAAATGATAACAGTCAGCCAGCCGGCGGTAATAATCCCCCTGCGACCACTGCACCGCCTGCAACTACTGAACAGCCTGCTGATACTACTGCGACGGCTTCTTCCACAACTGCTGCTGTTTCGGCAACTGATGCAGCAGTATCGACTGCTGAGGCTGAGACAGAAGCGCAGTTCCATGAACCGCCTCCGCCGGAGGAGGAACACCCTGAGCCGGAGAATGAGGAGCATGATGAGCCTGAGCCTTATGAACCTGCGCCGGAGGTAACGGCTGCCCCTGACCCGACTGTTGCAGAAACTCAGCCCCCTTCGCCTCCTAAGACCGAAAAGGCTGCCGAGAATGAAACAGAGGAAAATGACGACAACGATAATGATGATGACGATGACGGCAGCGACGATGACAACGACGATGATGAACAACCAACCACAGAGCGCCCCTATGACCCCTGGAGCGGCTGGCAGCCGCCTACGGAGCGTGACAGGCGTGACCGTGACGGCGACAGGCGTTGGGGATTCGACCCCTGGTTCGGTGAGTATCCAGAAATAAGAGAGAACGTGGAACAGGAGGACGATGATGACGCTGATGACTACAGATGTCCGCCCATTATGTTCGGAATGGCACAGACAGCAAGTCCGGCGTTTGAGGGCGGTATAGTACAGCTTGTGGAAACCTACGCCCAGACGGAAACTTCCGCTCCTGCCACGACTACTGAACCGTCAGTCCCTCCACAGAATATCCCGCCCGATAAGCCACCGGAGGAGCAGCAGAGACAATATATGGAGGGCAGAGAGAATGTGCCGAAATCTCTGGGTTCTATCGACTTCTTCATAATCATGGCAGACCCGGAGGGAAACTATATTGCAAGCCTGAATAACGATGACCTGGACGAGGAAACTGCCCAGAACTACGTTACTGCTATACTTGACAAGGGACTGGACGGCGGTATGCTCATGGATCAGTACCAGTTCGTCACCGAGCCGAAATCCAACGGCACACTTATGGTGTTCACCGACAAGAGCGCTGAAATGGACATGATGAACAAACTCCGCAGAACCACGATAATCATTGGTCTTGCAAGTATACTGCTCATCTCAATAGCTTCCTACTTCCTCAGCGGACTTATCGTAAAGCCCATACAGATAGCCTTCGACAAGCAGAAGCAGTTCATATCCGACGCAAGCCACGAGCTGAAAACTCCCCTTGCGGTAATATCCACAAATGCGGACGTTCTCTCCGGCGAGATCGGTGAGAACAAGTGGCTGACATATATCCAGGATCAGACAGACCGCATGAATATTCTGGTAAATGATCTTCTTAACCTTACCCGTCTGGAGAACAATACCACCCAGATAGTATACTCTGAGTTTGATCTGAGTCAGGCTATTGAAAGTACTGCGCTGCCATTTGAGTGCCGTGCTTTTGAGGAGGAGAAGGAGTTCATAATCGACATCGAGGAGGGACTGCGCCTGACTGCCAGTGAACAGCACGTCAAGCAAATGGCGGCGATATTTATTGACAATGCGCTGAAGTACTCCCATGCCGGCGGAAAGGTGAAAGTGTCCCTTGTCCGTGACGGCGATAAGAAGGTACTGAGCGTATTCAATACCGGTGACGGCGTAAAGACCGGCGAGGAGGAGAAGATCTTCGAGAGATTCTACCGCAGCGACGAGTCACGAAACCGTGCGACCGGCGGCTATGGTCTTGGACTTGCCATAGCACGTTCCATTATCGACAAACACCATTTCAAGATAAACGTGGAAAACAGAGAGGGCGAGAGCATCTGCTTTGTGGTTATAATGTAAGAACCTGTCCACATAGGGATTCATGCACGTCTTTTCGTCAAATTTTGCC
>CAMOEP010000044.1 GCA_946612185.1 uncultured Ruminococcus sp. | reverse complement strand
CCTATCGCTTGAATATTAAAGGCTGTGAGCGATTCTGACACATAGGCGGTATAGTTTGCCATACACGAATAGAACCGCTTAAAAGCCATTAAAAGCCCATTAGAATTGATTCTTTAATTCCGCTTTGTACTTGTAGAAAGTATTCCTTGAAACTTCTGCAAGCTGCATACACTCTGCATCTGATAGAGTACCGCCAAAGTCCTTGCTATGCTTCAAGATTATTTCCTTTGCACTGATACTCTTTTTTGTTGTCAGCTTAACGCCCAATTTTGCACCATAATGAACCGTTATACCCATTTCAGCGGCTTTCTTTTTCTTAGCCTGCATACCGTCTTTAACTCTCTTGCAAATGTCAAGGCGTTCTTTTTCGGCTTGCTCAAATGCAATTTCTATCTGACGTTTCGCAAGTATCATGATAACCTTGTTTGTAGCTTCAATATAAATGTCTGCAATTTCATTTCCTGTTGTGGGTATGCTCTGCTGTGCTGACTGCCTGTAAGTATCTGTATTGCAGTAAGGCTCATTCAGGAATACAAGATTGATTCCTCTGTTGTATAGTTCTTCATAAAGGCTTGCGCCCTCTGCTGCATTTCTGCTCATTCGTGATACTGAATCAAAAACAATGGTATCACCTGCCTTTAATATCTTGTAAAGCTTATTCCAGTTAGGGCGGTCTGTTGTTGCTCCTGTGAACTTATCTGAGTAGAATATAGCATCTGAATACACTTTGCTGATATTGTCTATCTGCCTTTGAAGTTCCTGTTTCTGAGTTGATACTCTACAATAAGCATATACCTTGCACATGGTCAATATCTCCTTTAGTATTAATTCTGAGTATACATTGAATTACTACTAAGAGTATATCACATTACAGGCTTATTGTCAAGCAGTTTTGGTACTAAATTTGAAAGGTCAGATTTGGTACTGAAAAGTGTTCGCTTTTGATATCGGTGTTAAGGCGATAGCGAACGTATTAACTGCGCATTGATTGATAGAGTTTTCTGTTTACTTTAGGTCGGTAAAAGAAAATAAGTTAACAAACAACGAATTATCATAATTATGTAAATACTTTATCTATAAATAAGATTTTTACAAATGCCTATAAATAGCTTATTTATAGACAAACTACCGTTAGCCATTATGTTTTGTTTGTTAGCGGTCGCCAAAGCGCTGAAAATGGACAATTTCACGCTGTCTGAGGAAGCGGATCGGGTCACGGACATCGGGGTCGTCAGCGAGCCGGAGAATGTTGTCATAGGTGGTTCGAGCCTTCTGCTCAGCCGCCATATTCTCATGCAGGTCGGTGATAATGTCGCCCTTGGACTGGAAATATGCCGCAGTAAACGGCGTTCCGGAGGCGGCGACGGGATAGATTCCGGTTGTGTGGTCAACGAAATAGGTGTCGAAGCCGCTTGCCTTGATTTCGTCGATTGACAGTCCTTTGGTAAGCTGGTAGAGGATTGCGGAAATCATTTCGACGTGTGCCAGTTCATCGGTACATAGGCTGTCAGCGAAAGGTGATGTCGAGTGAATATCCAGGATAATCGGCTATACTACGCCTAATAACTATGATTTTGAGAATTGATTTCAGCAGCAGATTTTTGTAATTAGCAGGGATTTCCGGGTCGCTTAGAAGATTTAGTGAACATATTTCAGAAATTTCTGTACATAAACCACTATATAAAACTGAAATAATTGATAATAATTTAAGTACATTAGACTCTACTTCATTATATAAAATTGAACGGTTGTGGCAGTTTTTCTGATTTGTACAGTGAAGCCGTGGCGAGCCGGTTTTGCTGGGCTGATAAACGATGGAATATCCACATTCGCAGCGGATCAGACCAGCAAATGGGTTTCGTGCATTGTGAGATGTACAGTTTTTGGGCGAACTATCAAAACGGTTCAGAGATTTCTGAAAAAATTCGTGGGATATGATAGCTTCATGCTTGCCAGGGGCGGTAATCCACAGGTTTTCCGGTGAAATTGGGCGAGATGTGACCAGGCGACCGTTCAGGAATTTCTTAACAGTTTTTCGGCAATTCCAACGAATAACGCCGGTATACACAGGATTTCGCAGAATATCACGAATTGATGCGACGCTCCATTTTGGTGATTTTCGAGGACGGATACCAAGATTGTCAAGCTGTACAGAAATATCAGAAATACTCGCTCCTTCCTCACACCACATTCTGTACATAAGCTGTACGTTTTCAGCTTCCTGGCATGGAACGAGAGTAAACGACTTACCGATTTTTTGCTTCATATAGCCATATGGCGGCACTGAGCCAATGAAATTTCCCTCGTTCACAGAAGCTATTCGTCCTCTGAGCATAATTTCCTTGACGTATTCCAGGTAGTCACTGCCACGCATCAGCTCCATTTCAAAGAATTTCCGGTCAAAGCGGTCGCTCAGGTCGTAGGTGCGGGCGGGGGTGATGATGCGTGTGGAGGTGTAGCGGAAGTATCTGATGACCGTTCCGCAGTCAGACAGATCGCCGCGGCTTAGTCGCTGTGGGTCGACAACGAGTACGCCAGTGACGTTCTGAGACTGGATAAGTCGCAATAATTCGAGCATTTTGGGACGGTCGTCTATGTTTTCGCCGGAAACAACTTCCCGGAAAATTCGCTCCTCCGGAATAAGTTCTCCAAGGCTATTTATAGCGAAATCCTGCAAAATCTTGCAATGCCTTTCCAGAACACTTTCGACAGTTTCAGTGTCACTGTCCGCTCTGGATTTGCGCAGGTACATACAGAAATAACTCATAATTATCCCTCCGTTAATACATTTTTGTGTACAGAAAAGTTAAAAATAAATTCAATTTCTGAAATATTTATACAATATTAAGTTAAATCGACAGGATTTCTTATCATTTTGGTGTACATTGTTACTAAAAACTGAATTTAGTTCTGAATATTCTGACGAATTTAAATGGATTTGACAGAAACTATTGACAAGTGTTTCTGAACGTGCTATAATTAACGTGTCAGTAAAGGCTGTAAGTTATAGTTCAATGTACAGATTCTTCCGTACCTATATCAGTGAGTATGCCTTTTACTTCCGGATATGGCATAGCAAATCGCTGGTTCAGGTAACGAAGTGATGCAGCTAACTCGCCATCGGGACCACCAAATGGCTATGGGAGATAGTTTATTTCAAGCCGGTTGCCTGGTCTGTAGAGTACTATACCTTGTATCAGATTGTGTAGAATTAAGCGCTTTAACGGTACATCTGCAACATCGGAACGAAGTATTTCTATACTTGTGTACAGCTTTTTCTGAAAAAAATCGTTGTTTGTTTCACTTTTCCGAATATTCTCAATATTCTGCATTATTCGGGATTTGTGGGAAGTGTATTCCTCAATTGTGTCTGCGCCTGAGCAGTACGCAAGATGTGCTTTTTCAAGCATTTTCTCTTGTTTTGCAACCAGTTTGTCAAGCGGCAAGTGTATCATAGGAATAGTAATTTCAATCACTCCAGGGAAATCAGCGCAAACTTGGTCAATTACAGCTGTTTCAAGCTTTTTGGCACTTATTCCGTGGGATATGCTGCATTTACCTTTGGCGTAATTATGACATTGAAGACAACTGTTACTATTCTGGTAAACAAGCGTTGCTCCGCAAGCAGAGCAGTGAACAAGACCTTTAAGCAAGTGTTCAGAAATCTCGGCACAATTATGAGAACTGCATAGTTTTTGATGATTATTTCTGTACATTTCCTGTACACGGCAAAAGTCCTCCCAGGTAACAAGTGGTTCATGATTACCCTGAGAAATGGCTGTATTCTGCGGATTTTGGTGAAACCTGTCTGACGTGTCACGACCTTTCAAACTACGGCGAAGTTTCCCGGCATAGACTGGATTCGTGAGAATGTATTCAATGCTCCGGCGCTCGAAAAGGTTGCCACGAACGGTGGTAACGCCCATACTGTTCAGTTTTCGGGCAATTTCTGTCATACTCGTTCCTCCGAGGTATGCGCTGAAAATGTACCGAACGAACGGGGCGTTCTCCGTATCAGGAATAAACCGACTATTCCCCATAAAATAGCCGAATGGCGGCTGACTGACCACTCCGCCACGGGAGAATTTTTCCTGCATTCCACGGCGTACTTCCTCCGCAAGATTCAGGGAATAGTATTCGTCCATAGCTTCAATCAGCGCCTCGATGAGGACTGAAGTGTTGTCTGTTGAAAGTTGCTCGGAGACGGATATTACGTCGATTCCGCACTGTCTGCGCAGTAGAGTTTTGTATATTATACTGTCCTGGCGAGATCTGGCGAAGCGGCTGAATTTCCAGATCAGCACCACTGTGAATGGTGGCGGTGATGTTCTGGCGGCGGCTATCATTTTCTGAAATCCTGGACGCTTTTCTGCACTTCTTCCGCTAATGCCATTGTCTGAGAAAATAAGGTTTTCCGGCAATATATAGCCATTTGTCTGGGCATAGCGCTTGATTGCTTTTAGCTGGGAAGCCGGCGAAAATTCGGTCTGACCATCAGTCGAAACACGAATGTAAGCAGCGGCGGTTTTCATAATTCGACACCTCGGACTAATAAAAATGGCAGAGCAATGCTCTGCTCTGCCGATATTTTATGATTTGAAACAAGCTCAATATCCATCATAATCCTTAATTTTTTCGATGGTTTCGAGAGTTTCACTACTTGGCGGCTCACTTAACTCACCGCTTCCGTCGGCGTTTCGAGAGATTGCCATAGAGTTGGTATTTGTAGGCTCACCCCAGTCGTATTTTGACGGAACAGGCTGAACAGCCCTGAAAACGCCCTTCACTACTGCAAGTATTTTGCACCTGCTATGCATAAATTCAGCCATCGGAGTGTCCACCGGAAACCTAAAATAGGGCTTATCTTCGCATGCGTAGATGCAAAATACCCCAGGGTCGATCAAATTATCCACAAGGATCATATCGCCAGGTTTAGGTTTAGCTTTGGTGTCAACAAAAATCACGTCGTTAGGCAATAAATACGGCATCATGCAGGTATTTATATGCGAATTTGCTGAATTTAGCCTGATACCAACGATATTCTGGCTATTTCCCGTGAATGTTAGACAATAGGGAAGGCGTTTATTGAACTTGTCAGGGTTCTGACTTACAGTACTTAAAGAGTCTGAATTAACTTTGTCAACGTCAATAACCGGAACAAAATTCAGGTTTTTGGCAGCTTTTTCAGTTTTCTTAGGAGTTTCTTTACATTTATCAACTGCTTTTTCTTTTTCCGGCTTCTTTTCTATCTTTATCTCAGATGAATCGTCACTCCCCATAAGCCAATCAGGGGAAACGTTTAGGATTTGCGCCATTTTTTGAAGCCTGTCCTGTTTGGGAATGAAGTCAGAACGGAGGTAGCCACTTAATGCGGAACGAGACATACCGATTTCTTCGCACAGTTTAGCCTGCGAGACTCCGCTTGTATCCAGGGCTTTTTTCAGTCGTTCGGTGAATATTGATTTCTTTGCAACAGCAGATCTACCCATAAAAATGACTCCTTTTCAGCTTAGTTTAAGTGAGTTTTGCTAAATGTGTCAGAAAACTATAATTTTACTATATATTATACTACATTTGTACATACTAATCAAGCAGTAGAGTATATTTTTTTTATTTTTAACTAAAGTTTTGCGGCACAAGTATCGCTGAATTTATCACTAACAGCGGTACTTGTGCGGTGAAATTTCAGGTCTTGCGGAATAATTTTAGAAATTGCTGTATAGTAATTCTGTATAATAATTACAGAGAGGGGCAACTATGAGCAAGAATGATCCGCTTGAAATAGCCTGTTATGCGGTTATTGACGGCAGCCGCATATGCACCGACAGACTAAGTGATGCTGAACGGAAAATGCTTTCGGAACGTGGCAGGATTGCCGCAGGAAGCGCAATTGGCAGCTATTGTCTGAATAATCAATCAAATATTCAATTGCTGATAAGTAAGGAGGTAATCAAGATAGAAAAAACTGAACATGATGTGTAAAAATATACAAGTGTTCAGATATGCCAGAAATCAGTTTACAAAATCCAATAATCGCATGGAACAGAGAATTGAAAAAAATGCAGCAAAGTTCAAGTAATTATATGCATTAAATATTGTGTTTTAGAAAGGATAGTTTCATGGCTACTATTTACAGAAGAATTAGTCAAAGCTTATTAAATCTTGGCATAGCGCCAAATCTTAGAGGTTATTACTACTTGAAAAACAGCATCAATCAGTGCCTTCTTGAGAACCAGATCGGTTACGACAGTGTTAGAAGGGCACAGGAATATACTGCTAACAGATTTCAGAAATCGCTGAGTAATTTGCAGGCTGCTGAGTCACGCGCAATTCTGCACGGCTGGGACTACCGTGATATGGAACTTTCAGAGGAAATATTCGGTAAAAATGGCTTCGGTAAGCGGAAAACTCCAACAAGCAGACAATTGATCTACGCAATTTCAACTTGGATAAAGAGAACAGAAAATGTTGATTGAGACACCGTTAAATAGAAGTTGTACAGAAATTTCTGAAATTTTCCCTCCGTTTGGTGTGGATTTCTATACCTTTATGCCACCCGGACCTCCCAATTGGCTGATAATGATTTTCGCCAGCTTTGGGTTGGAGTTTTTGATATTGACGGGGTACTGTAGTTTGCTGATGTGTCGATGAGGTACATCAGCGCAGAGCCGCATTCAGAGAGATTGCTGAGTGCGGTTTTCTTTTTGAGTACTGAATTTCTCGAAAAACTGCAATAAATAGCCGATTTTTCTCATCAGGTGAAGCCAGTGGAAAATTCTCAACAATGTTTCTTAACGTTATGGAAATGCTTTTAGGAAACTGCTTTGGTTCTTTTTGCTCAATCTCATTCAGCGTTATTTTCAGAGAATTTATCCGTTGCTGGACAATTTCTGAACGTTTTAAATATAACTGTACATCATAAATTCCTTGTTCTAAAAAATCCTGTAAACGTGAAAGCTGATTGTCTAATTTCTGTAATTCTGCTTGAACTGCATAACGAATTTCAGATTTATTAACATTTTCTGAATGTATTTCAGTTTTTAGTTCAGAAATGAATTGCAGAAAGTATCGAAGTGCTGATAATGTCGCTAAATCAACAATTTCCATTGGAGAACTTACAATAATTCCGCTGCATTGGCTGCTCATGCACAGCAGATGTTCACGGTCTGATCCTGTTACTTTTCGGCGCTTCATCTGGTGACCACAGTTTTGGCATATCAGAACATTATGGTAGTAATTCCGCAATTTTACGCCAGATTTCACCCTTGGTGCAGGAACGGAATTTCGCTTTATTATTGCAGCGTTGAAAGTATCCTCACTGATTATCGGCTCATGCAGTCCATGATAGAGGATGTTTCCGTTTGACTTGGTTTTCCAACTTATTTTTCCGCAATACACGGGATTTGAGAGTATTTTCCGAACACTTGTGTACTCCCAAACTCTGCTTTTCCGTGGACTTATTCCCATTTTGTTCAGTTTTGCAGCAATGAACTTTGCACCGTGACCGTTCAGAAATGACTGAAATATGAACTGCACAACTTCAGCTTCCTCCGGAACGATTTTAAGCGTGTGAATTTTGGGTTCAGGACTGATTTTTCGGTAGCCGTAAGGAGCGCAAGTGCCGATGTAGTTGCCCTCTTTCACGGACGCAAGCCGCCCAGCCTGCATACGCCGGTTGATCGTTTTGTACTCCCGACGGCTCATAAACAGCGAAAACTCGAAGTATTCCTCGTCAAACTCGTTCTCCGGGTCGTAAGTTTTGGTCGGTGTGATGATTTTTGTGGATGACTCCTTGAACGTCCGGGCGACGATTCCCTGGTCAATCGTATCACCACGGGCAAGGCGCTCGACCTCTGCAACTAACACGCCAGCAAACGTTTTTTGGCTTACTTTCGCCAAAAGCGCCTGCATTTGAGGTCGTGCGGAAATGCTATCGCCGCTGACAATTTCCTCATAAATCTCCACAACATTCAAACCGTTTTTAGCAGCCAGTTCTGTGAGCATTTTTCGGTGACGAGCGAGAGTTTCTCCTTCCCCACGGGCTTCTGCCTCTGCGTCAGCCCTGGATTTTCGCAGATAAATGCAATATTTTTCCATAAAATCCCCCCTTAACATATTTTACGGTGGATTTTGCAGGAAAATTCTATAAATCTGTGGAAGATTTGCAAAAGAAATGTCTGAATATATTTCAGGTTATATCAAATAAAACTGAACGGGATTAATATTAATTAACGATTATGTACAGTTTATTGCAATCTGTTTAGAAAGTGTACAAGTGTTCTTCGTAAATCTGGACAAACTATTTTTTAAAGGTATAACGGAAGCAGTTTTCGCAACTTCCACAGTGGCGCACTTCGCTCAGATAGAGTGATGTAAGCGTTCTGTTGCGTAATTCAGTGGTGGGAATGAACCGGAAACCTCGCTGATGTACAGTTTTAACTGCACCTCATCGCTCACGTTGTACCACAATTTGCCTGAGAAATCGTCAGAAAAAATCTGCAACATTTCCGTCTGAAAACTCTTGTCCGGAATCCAAAAGAATTTTCAATTTGTCAGTTACGAAATTCCGCAATTTATAGCCATTTTCAGTAGGGGAACGACCTCGTCCTCCACCATTTTCTCCCCGGTGAACCTAAACCCGTTCCGCTTGTAGAATTCGGCGGCACGGACGTTGTACTCCAGCACCCAGAGGAACTTTCCACTTTGCTCGGAAACGGCGAAATTCAGCAGTTTTCTGCCGATTCCGCAGTTTTGGAAAGTCGGCTCAATAAACAGTTTCTCAATCTCGCTGCCGTTCATTTTCAGCACGCCTTTGATAATACCGTCGTCGTAAACGAAGGTTTCGCCAAGACATTCAGCAAATTCGGCAGCGGTGTCACGGACGTTCAGCTCGCCAAAGTAGTACTCATCATCACGGAAAAACTGGTAGAAATTCATCCGGTAGTTTGTGACGATGATTTCAGAAATTCGCCATATATCGGCAGAATTCGCTTGTATGATATGTTCCATGATTTCTCCTTTAGTAATTTCTTGCAGGAAGTTCCCTCGACGGCAGCCGACTTACATAGAAAAGGTAAGCGGCGGCGATGCACAGCCTCAGTCCCAGCATAACCAGTTCTGCTGTACTTTCACCAAGCTTGCTTATGAGGACTTCACCCGTCGAAAAATATGTAACACAATTGTTTAAAATGTGGAAAATCACACACATAATTATACTACTGGTGCGCAAAAAGATGAAAGTTAGCAGAAATCCAACCACAACTGCGTAAATGATTTGACAGACAGTATCGAACACGTTCTGACCATTTAAAAGGTTGACTATGTGACCGATGCCGAATGTGATCGAGGCGATGATAGCGCCCCTTTTCAGGTTTTGGAGGGCGATGCCTCGAAGAAGAAATCCACGAAAAATTATCTCCTCCAGAAATCCCACACATATCATTTCTACGCTGTGAATGATCGCAGATGTCAGGGAAGTTCCCGTACTAACGCCGAAAATCAGCGAAATACAGCCAATTATCAGCAGGGGAATGTACAGGAGCATTTTTCCGGCGGGGACTTCCGACTTGCGCAGACCCAGGTAATTTGCCAGAGAATTGCGCCTGATGAAGAATAACACAAGCCCCGAAAGTGCAAGGCAGAAAACCATTTCTGCAAGGTACTCGATGCCGATATTTGCCGATATTCTTTGCATTGCGCTGACTCCCACCACATAGACCACGATGAGTACTATGGCGAAAGTGACCTGGTTTCTCTCAAATAGTTTCATGATTTTCCTCCTGACTGGCGGCGATCAGACCGTTGAACGTGCGGGTGAGCATAGTCACGAAATAGTCCTGGTCGTAGCCGATCGAATTGTTGGCGATCAGGCTTGCTGCGCCGTGAACGCAGATGAAAAGCACGCTGAAAACCTCCCGTGCCTTCTCCTCTGAAAATCCGGTGGCGGCGGTAAGAGGGGCGATAATTTGCGATATTTCACCGGATTCCAGCAGCCCCTCAATACTTGAACTCCCCAGCTTGTCCGACTGGAACAGAAAGCGGAACAGGTTCATTTCCTCGGCGGCGAACCGAATGTACCGCAGACCAATGGCAAGAAATGGGTTAAAATCTGTTTCTTCCGGAGTCATGATAAAACTGGTGTGGAAAGCGTCTGCGGCGCTATATACTGCGGTTTTCAGGTCAGCGACGGTCTTGAAGTGGTACATTATCGGCTGGGTGGAGCAGCCAAGTTCGGTGGCGACCCGTCTGACGTTCAGGCGGTCAGCGCCCTCCTCCCGGACGATTTTCAGCCCGGAATCCACGATCATATCCTTTGTGATTTTTGCTGTTGGCGGCATAGTGATCTCCTTAAATAACAGGTGTTATATAACAAGTGTATTGTAACACATTTTTCCACTTTTGTCAAGGGAAATGTTTAAAATTCCACCGGCGGTGCATAAAATTAACATAAAGGGGGTGGAAAATATGTCGGATAATTTGCAAAAATCCTCGTCATTCTGGGAAAAAACGGACTTCGACATTATCAGCGAAAGCCAGAGTGAAACTGAGTTTACCGCAGTGATCCGCAACCGGTTCAGCGGCGCAGAGATAACCTGCCATATCCCAAAGCACACCGCCGAGGAGCAGCGAAAACTTGCGGATGAACTGACCCGTGCGCTGGTGCAGATTGGTTTAACCGGGCAGGATTTGTCTGAATGTGCCAGAATGGAAGTGCAAGGGGAGTGATGTACCTCATCGACACGGTAGTTTTTTCTCATACTGCCACATAGTTAACTCCTTTCCCAGGGCCAGGGGTCGCTGACCCAGTCCCAACGCTCGTCGCTGACGCTCATCTCAGGGGTGAGCGCCCCGAAGCGGCGAGTGTACTCGTTTATCGCATCAGTACGCAGTTTTTGATACTTCCTGAACATCGCCAGCGCCCTGCGGCAGTCCGGGTGGGTGTCCAGATAGAGGTTCAGTTCTTTGAGGGAAAAGTCATACTGCTGTATCTTCCTCAAAAGCATTTTGCGCTCGTTCACTGCTTGCCGCCTCCTCTCTCGAAGGGGAAAACCAGGTCTTTGAACAGTGTTCCGAACTCAAGGGCGGAGTCGGAGTCCATTGTGTCGCCCCACTGCTGCCAGGGGACGTAAGCCATTGCAAGTCGTGGATGCTCCGGCATTGCGGAGTTATCCGGCGCAGAATTTACGTTATTCCGCATAGAATCGGCATTGAGCAGACTGCCCTCACGCTCACGGAGAAAAACGCCCTCCATATCGTCAAAAAGGTCAAGTTTCATAAGATCTCCTTTCCGGGAATTCGCTCCCCATGCCACATAATATGCATCGGGTGGAATAAACGTGAATTCCGCTGAATATTATGGTAGATTGGGCGAATTTCAAGCTTAGTTAAAAGATTATTCCAGTGGGACTTATTTCTGACAGTTACAATGAATATTCATGAAAACCGCAGAATTCGGCGTATTTCCGGCGTTTTCTTAAATAAGCGACGACACTTGATTTTTTTATGACAGTGTGTTATAATAGGAGGGTAAAATCTTGTAATTGGAGGAATTTTTATGTATATTACTTGTCTTGACCTTGAAGGTGTACTCGTTCCGGAGATCTGGATCGCTTTTGCGGAGGCAAGCGGAATCCCTGAGCTGAAAAAGACTACCCGTGACGAGCCTGACTACGATAAACTCATGAACTGGCGACTCGGTATCCTCAAGGAGCATGGTCTGGGTCTGAAGGAGATCCAGGACACTATCGCTAAGATCGACCCCATGCCCGGCGCTAAGGAGTTCCTGGACGAACTGCGCTCACT
>CAMOEP010000043.1 GCA_946612185.1 uncultured Ruminococcus sp. | reverse complement strand
ATTTCGTCCGCCATATCAGGGGGAATTTTTTAATTTAGAAGTTTTAGGAAGGGGGTTTGGGGGAGAACCCTTTTTCAAAAGGGTTTCCCCCAAAAAAAGCAGCCGTGACCCATAAGGAAGCCTCAGCCGGGCAGCCTACAGGGAATGATGTATGATAGGGCGGAGTTGGATTCCGCTGAGGGCGGCTGTTACTGCCTGGGGTAGCATATCGAACAGGGCGACCAGTGACGTGGGTTTATTTACCGGGTCATCTTGCAGCATCGGGACGAAATAATAGTACTTGCGGCTAAAAAGTTCCCCGATATTCCGTGCTGAACCCATAAGCGAGTCATTCGACGCTATCGCCAGGAGTACGGGTTTTCCGCTGCGCAGGTGGGACTTTACCGCCATTGTCACCGGCGTATCAGTTATACCACAGGCAAGCTTCACGGCGGTATTCGACGTACAGGGAGCGACTACCATAATATCAGTCAGATTCTTCGGTCCTATGGGTTCGGCTTCTGAAATTGTGGTTATGACCTCTCTGCCGCATATCTCACGGAGTTTTGCCAGGTTTGCTGCTGCTTTTCCAAAGCGTGTGTCGGTATTCGCAGCAGTCTCCGACATCACCGGCACAAGCTGTGCGCCCATATCCCGGAGTTTCTGCGCCGCCTCAAAACTCCGGCTGAACGTGCAGAACGAGCCGGTCATGGCGTAGCCTATCCTCAGTCCATTCATATCATTCATGGTTTTCCTCCTCGCTGATGATGTATTCTGCGGTATTTGCGATGATCCTGCCGGCGGTG
Organism: uncultured Ruminococcus sp.; assembly: GCA_946612185.1. Lineage (GTDB taxonomy): Bacteria > Bacillota > Clostridia > Oscillospirales > Ruminococcaceae > Ruminococcus. The sequence goes on along the minus strand of CAMOEP010000043.1, from coordinate 11,040 downwards.
ACAGGGGCAGTCTTTCCGGGAAGTCCGGGGGCTTTAATTACCCGGAAACCGCCATTTTCTGCGGCTTCAAGGTCTATGCCGTAAGGCGGCGACGCAAGTTCGATGAAGATAGTTTCCCTGGAAAATTTTTCAAGCTGCGGACTTTTCAACACTGTACAGGGGACAGTGTTAAAAACTGCGTCATAATCGCCGCCGATATCCTCCATACATACCGGACGAACGCCCATAAGCCGTGATCTTGCGGCACTTTCTGCACTCCGGACGGCAGCGGTTACGTCTGCGCCGAAACCTTTGAGTATTCCCGCAAGGGCTGTACCTATGCGCCCGATGCCAACTATCAGTACACGGCTGCCGCTGAGTGTTACCGGCAGTTCCCGGAGGGCTATCTCAGCAGCACCCTCGGCGGTGGGAACGGCGTTGCTTAGCTGGAATTCCTCACGGGAAAGGTACTCCCTGAGTGTATACCCCGGAAAGTTTTCAACAAGTTTTTGGGTAATGCGTCCGGCTATGATGAGTGCGCCGGGGGCAAGTCTTTCCCGGAGTTTCTCCGCCGGGATATCTCCCGCAACTGCCGGTACTCTGCCGCTTTCATCAATAGGTACACACGGCAGTATCATACAGTCGTAAACACCCTCCATATGCCCCTGCTCAAATCCCGTAAGCCCTGTATCGAACCGCCGTGACAGGTGGCGTGCGCAGTATACCTGACGTGCGTCACCACCGGCGACAAGAATCCGTTTTATATTGGTCATACTCTCTCCTCCACAAGTTTTTCGTCTACACCATATATTATGCCGGACGGCTGATTTTGTGCAACTTTATGAAATTCCAAAAAATCAGAGAAAGTTGCCAATAAACTTATTGACATTTAGCACAATTTATGTTAATATTGTTTATATACATGAAACAATTAAATCACATTTTGGGTATTAACTATGAAAACTATTATAAAGGATATTTTTTTGCTCATGACCGCTGCGGTCATGGCGCTGTTTACCGGCTGTGGGAAAGCCGACAAACCGGAAACTGCGATACCAGAGGACGGCTACCTTGAATGTAAGACGGACGACTTCGTTTACAGGAAGTACGCCGACCATGTGGCTTTGATAAAATGGACTGGCACAGACAGCAGGGCGGTCATACCTGATGAGGTGGACGGTCTGCCAATGACGGAACTTTCTGCGCCGGAGCTTTTCTCGGAAAACGCCGCTTTCTCCGGCAACCTCGCCGTGACATCGGTGATAATACCAAAAGGCGTTAAGACCATTCACCGCTATTGCTTCTGGCACTGCACAGCCCTGCGTGATGCACAGATACCGGATTCCGTGACAAGTATCGGCATCGAGGCTTTTCAGGGCTGCAAGAACCTTTTGAACGTTCAGCTTCCCAGTTCACTTGTGCAGCTTCCCGACGGCTGCTTTGATGAATGCAGCTCCCTCAGGAATATCAGTTTACCCGATGATTTAGGCGTTATCGGTGAAAGGGTATTCCACAAATGCGAAAGACTTGAGAATATTACTCTCCCTGAGTCAGTCACCAGCATTGGCGAATATGCATTCGGCGGCTGCACTTCCCTTTCCACTATTACTATACTCGCTGACGGCTGTGAGATAGCAGACCGCAGCGACACTATCTCCGGCAGCGACGGCAAGCCTGAGATAAGAGGTGTCACCCCCTCCACCGCTAAGGACTATGCTGATAGGTACGGCAAGTCCTTCCGTGATATCGGCACTGTTTCAGATATCGGTGATGTGAACGGCGACAGCAGCATTGATTCCAATGATGCTTCTCTTATTTTAAGCGGCTACGCTGCCGCTTCTATTGGCGGGGATTTTCCCCTTGACCCGATTATCGCTGACGCTGACGGCGACGGTAATATCACCGCTGCGGACGCATCGCTGGTACTCAGCTATTACTCCTACCTTGCTGTTGGCGGCGAGGCTACTCTGCTGGAATATGCAGCATTGCCGGGGCTGAGACCTCATCAGTAATAATATAAACGGCGTTCCTAACGACGGAGCGCCGTTTTTTTGCGTACTTTTGAGAAATCCATGAAAAATATGTGAAAGCCGTTGCAAAATGGGTGGCTGTGTGATATAATTATAATGCTGTAAAAGCACCGAAAACATGAAAAGAGAGAGGAATATTTATGCTTAAATATAAAAAGTCGGCTGCGTGGGCTATGTGCCTGTGTTTGTGCGCATCTGCCGCCGTCTGCCCGGTATCTCAGGCACGGGCTGAGGAGGATAGTCAGGTCGCTCAGTCCGAATGGGATGAAGAACCTGAACTCGCTCAGGAGGAAACTGCTGAACAAGAGGAAATAGAGTCCGGCGACTACTCCTATATCGTAACAGACGAGGGTACTGCCTGCCTTACCGCTATCCGTGACAAGTCCGCAGACCTTACTATCCCCGATATGTTAGACGGTATGGCTGTTACTGAAATGGGTGCGGATATATTCGCTGAAGTCTCACCGGAAAAGGTGCATATCCCCGCAACTATCGAGTACATCTACGCAGAAAACTGCTTCTCCAGATGCGAGAACCTGACTGAAATAACCGTTGACGAGAAAAACGAGAACTATTGCTCCGAGGACGGTATCCTCTATACCAAGGACAAGACCTGCATATTCTGCTATCCCCAGAAAAAAGCCGGCGACTCCTTCACTGTCCCGGAAAATGTAACTAAGCTGGCTATAGCTTCCATATACGGCACTCAGCTTAAAGAGATAAAGCTTCACAGCGGTATCACTGAACTGAACCGCCATACCTTCGCTCTTAACGAAAAACTTGAATCCATTGATATGAGCATGATAACCATCGAAAAGCTCCCGGTTATGATATGCGCCGGCTGCTCTGCGCTCACTGACGTGAAGCTTCCCCAGGGAATGACTGAGATCGGCGGCGCTGCCTTCATGAGCTGCTCATCACTGGAGAATATTACTATCCCCGACGGCGTTATGATGATCGGTCAGTCCGCTTTCATGGGTACTGCTATCATGAAAGTGCGTATCCCTTCAAGCGTGCGCCTTATCGACTACTGCGCTTTCGGCTACGACGATAACGAAGCTGCCGTTCCCGGATTTACTATCGTCGGTGAGCCAGGCTCTGCGGCGGAGGTATACTCCACTGATAAAGATGCTGACTACGGCTACAAGAACGAGTTTGAGTTCGTTCCCGTGGAGGCTGACGACGTCCTCGAAGAATACAAAAGCCTCGACCCACAGACCTCCGGCGACTATCAGTACTCCGTCCAGAATGGCAATGAGGCTATGCTCCTTATGTGTACCTCAAGCGACGAAACAGTTGAAGTTCCGGCTGAAATAGACGGATATACCGTAACTTCCATATTCAAAGGCGCTTTCCTGAACTGCTCCGCCACTGAGATCATACTTCCGGAAACTGTAAAGACTATCGGTGAAGCTCCGTTCAGCGAATACCTTGAGTCACTTACCATTCCCGGCGGCTGCGAAAGCATCGAAGGCGTTGAGCCATTCGTTACCTGCACCGCTTTGAAGGAGATAAACGTCACCGAGGGCAGCGGCGCTTACACTTCCCGTGACGGCGTACTTTTCTCCAGCGGATTCTCAGAACTTATCCTGTACCCGCAGGCTAAGACTGATGAGGATTTCACCGCACCGGAGGAGACAGAGTCCGTGGCAATATCGGCTTTCTGCGGAAATAACAATGTAAAGAACGTTTCCCTCCCCGGCGTTAAGAGTATCGGAAACTACGCTTTCGACGGATGCAGCGCTCTGGAATCAGTTAAGCTTTCCGACAAGCTGGAAAGCTTAGGCGACCATGCTTTCTACAACTGCCTGAACCTGCCATCGATACGCCTGGGCGCAAATGTTACCGAAATAGGCGACTATGCTGTTGGTTTCGTGTACGACGAGGAAGCCGCTATGCAGGCGGCTCAGCAGAGTGCCAGCGAAGGCTCTCAGACCCCGGATTTCTATAATATCAACAAGGTCATGGACGGCTTTAAGATATATACCGATAAGGATACTACCGCTTATCAGTATGCTGACCACTTCGGCATAGAGGTCGTTACCGGTACTATCAGTATGGGCGATAACAATGTATCCACCGGTTTCCTGTACACTCTGGCAGGAATCGCCGGGGCTGTAGTACTTGCAGTTATCGGTATATTCACAGGCAAGAGCATAAAGGCTAAGAAGAAGTCCAAAAAGCCTGCCGCACCGAAAAAGGAGGACAAATAATGACCTCCGTTAAAAGATTATTTGCAAGTCTTGCAGGCGCTTTCATGCTCCTGACTGCGGCTGCACCAATGGCTGCCGGGGCGGTAAATTCCCTTGCCGGCGCTGAGACTGAACTTACCGACGGTACTTTCACATACGAAATAGTTAATGGCACTTATACTATTACCAAGTGCGACGCTACTGCTATCATATCCGAAATACCCGAAATGCGCAACGGTTACGCTATTACTGCCATTGCGGACGGCGCTTTCATGAACTGCGCATATATCCCCGAAATTACGATCCCTGATACGATAAAGTCCATCGGCAGAAGCGCTTTTGCTTACTGCACTTCCATGAAGTCGGTGCATCTTCCGGATAAACTGGGCGGCATCGCTGACGGTACTTTCATGGGCTGTACGATGCTTGAGAGCGTGGATATCCCCGACAGCGTTTCTATTATCGACGACTACGCATTTTTCGGCTGTCAGGCGCTTTCGGAGGTAAAGCTTCCGGCTTCGCTGACTTCACTGGGCGAAATGTCGTTTGCGGAGTGTATGAACCTGAAAGATATAGACGCTTCCAATTCTTCGGAGTTCACTGTAGCTGACGGTATCCTTTACAATAAGGGTATGACCGATATTTACCGTGCATCTACCGCACTTTCCGGCGATGTGGTCATCGGCAACACCGTTGAGCGCATACTCCCCGGAGCATTTTCCCTGTGTGAGTCGATCGAAAACGTTTTCCTGCCCTCCTCGGTAATGAGTATAGGCGACGACGCTTTTGCGTACTGCTCGTCAATGAAGAAGATAGATATGTCCGAGGGACTGAATACTATCGGCAATATCGCTTTCAAGTTCTGCTATGCACTTGAATCCGCCGACTTCCCCACCACACTTAAAAGTATCGGTGACGGTGCATTTTACCAGTGCAAGAGCCTTTCAAGGGTGACTATTCCCGACGGCGTAACGGCTGTAGGCGAGGGTGTGTTTGTGGACTGCCCAGCGCTCAGCGGAGTACTTCTGCCGGCAAGTCTTACAGATATCGGCGCAAACGCATTTGGCTATAAGGTAGGCGACGACGGCGACTATACGCTTGCGGAGGGATTTACTCTTGATGTTCACTCAGGTTCACCGGGCGTGACTTATGCCAAGTCTAATGGTATAGCGTATAACGTGGTAAACCGGAGTATCAAGTCATGGGCGTTCGCAGTAGTGGGAGCAGCGCTTCTTATAGCGGCAGCGGTATTTGCGGTAAAGCTTATGGCGAAGGGCAGAAAGAGTGCGCCTGCTGCCGTAAAGAAGGCTGACAAGGAGCAGAAGGAGCTGGAAGAAGCCGAAAGCTACCAGAAGATACTTGACGACAACAACAATTCATAATGCGTAATGCGTAATTTATGGTGTCGCCTTACGGCGACGAATTTAAAAAGATACCGTCCGGTTCACAATGCGAGCCGGACGGTTTTTTATTTTGTATCAGTTGCTAAGGCAACACCGCACAGAATTAGCGGAGCGCAATTACGTTATGAATTAATCAAGAAAATAGGGTTTTAAGGATATTAAGTACCTGGTCGCCTACGTCAACTGAGTATACTATCTTCGCACAGGCTGCCGGACGGTTGGTGATGATGTTGTCCACGCCAAGCGATATCATCTTCTTCATGTCGTTACTTTGGTCTACCGTCCACACAAATACCCTCTTGCCGTTCTGGTGGGCGGCACTTACTACCGTAGCGTTCACAAATATCTGGTTCAGACTCAGTACATCAACGTATTTCAGCCGTGAATAACCCGATGCCGCCGCTACGTTCGCTATGAGTCCCGTCTTGATCTTCGGGTCAAGCTTCTTGACATTCTTCAGCGCCTTGTAGGAAAATGACGTAACATAGCAGGAATCCGTGATATCATATTCGTGGATAAGCTCAACCGTCTTTTCTACCGTCTGCACTATGTCGCCGTGATCCTTTATCTCAATGTTCAGCATTATGTCGTCGCCCACAAGGTCAAGTACCTCGCTGAGCAGCGGTACTCTCGCCCCTGCAAACTCATTCCCCGTTCCGAACCATGACCCGGCTGAATACTTCTGCAATTCATCATAGGTTATGTCGCAAAGCTTTCCCTTGCCGGTGGTAGTACGGTCTATAGTCTCGTCGTGGAACACCACAAGCTGTCCGTCCTTCGTAAGCTGCACGTCAAGTTCGATATAATCCGCACCACTGTCCAGCGCCGCTTCAAAAGCTTCCAGAGTATTCTCCGGCGCTTCCCTCGACGCACCACGATGGGCAGTTATCTGGGTCTTGGAAAGGATTCCCACGTTCAGGCTGATATTGCCCTGATACAGCGACTTGAAATAGCTGAAATTCAGCATAAATGCTACTACCGCAACCATTACCGCCAGCGCCGCACGAGGGGCAGTTCCCATTTGGTTTGTGTCGCTTGTGGGGAGTACTATCTCGCCGTCCTCCGGATAATCCATAAGGAATCTCCAGGTCAGCCAGCACATTATCGCCGGGGCTGAGAAAAATGCGGACACCGCCATGAATATCTTCCCGGCGTACCTCAGCACCTTCAGCGCCGCCAGTACTGCCCTTCCCGGTCGGCTTATGCCCTTGATGAACAGCAGCACGATAAAGCTTATAATAAACGTAACCGCCGCCGCTGCCGCAATCATGAACAAACTCCACAAGATCAGGGAGAGGGTCATTCGCAGCTTGTTCTTGCCTATCATTTCCCGGCTTGTCTTTGTGCAGTCGGAGAACCTTTTATTGGTGAGGACAAGCAGATGCAGGCTGTAACTCCGGCTTACCATGAATAGTATGAAAAGTATATTCATAAGTATCAAAGCCGCTACTCCCAGCCTGCTGTCAATAGGTCGGAAAAGCCGCCGTACTATCGGAAGCGCCGGTGCCATGAACATACCGGAGGACAGCGTGAACTGCGCCAGGGGCATGAACAGCATGAACATCAGGAAATGCAGTATGCCCGTCCCCCGGAAAGCCTTCACAAACGCCAGTATTCCGGTTTTCAGCATACCCGATGCGGATAGCCGCTGCTTTTTCTGGAAGCAGGCGAAGCACCCGGCAAGGGCGGATAGTTCTATAAACGAAAACAGCGCCATCATGAACATTATAATCACGATAACAGCCAGTGTTACGGGCTTTTTCAGGTATACAAGCAGGCTTTCGTCGGAAAGGTACGTTATACCGGCGGCTTTCATGGTAACTTTCAGGAGTTTGGTCATAGCCGGAGCGCCGATGCCCATAAGTATGAGCTTGAACAGCATCTCAAAGACCAGGAAATGTGGCATAGCCCTGAGGAAAACTGCCACAGAGCCGAAAAATTTTTTCTTCATCAGGTTCACTCTTTTACAGTTAATTTATATTACTATTTATCAAATCGACATTACTACTTAAATTATAGGACTGCTAAAGTAATTTGTCAATAGTAAATATGAAAGAAAAATGAACAGGTAATTTGCACAAAACGCATTACTTCCCTCCGCTACGCATATACATTAGCAGGAAGGAGGTGATATGTATGAAGATGCAGCCCGACCAGCGGGCGGTAATCCTTGGTCAGTACATCATCGACTGCCGTGCTACAGTCCGTGCCGCCGCCAGCAAATTCGGGATATCAAAAAGTACCGTACATAAGGACGTGAGCGAACGTCTGAAAAAACAAGACCCTCAGCTTTACGCAAGAGTCAGGGACGTTCTTGAAATAAATAAGCAGGAGCGCCATATCCGGGGCGGTATGGCAACTCAGCGCAAGTATCGTGAACTTGCCGAAAAAAACGGTCACGCCCCTGAAAATACCGGAGCATGACCTTATCTATCTGAAAACGGCGGTCTGAAGCATCTTGCAGAATTAAGCTGTTCATGGGCAGCGCTGCGCTTTACATCGTATGCCACTTGCCTCCGCCGTTCTCATTCACACCGTCGTCTACACTATTCTATGCAGGAATAGCCGGAAGTGTCAAAGAAAATACTGGAAGGTGTGATGTGAAAACGGTCTGTAACCTTATGTAACGGAATGTATACGATGTTTACTGAATTGTATACTATCTGAAAACTGCCTGTTATTGCAATTTCCCGTGTTAGCGAGTATAATATAGACAGAACAAAGGAAAGCAGGTAACACAACAAGACCTGCATCTCTCAACCGTTTCATCGCCCCTATACCTCCGGGCGTTCATATACATACACACCTTTTCAGGGAAACTGCCGCATCTACGTCATTTGCGGCAGTTTCCCTTTTAAAGACAACACCGCAGGCGACTCTCATCACCTGCGGCATTTCATCCCTCTTATTTCATCGCATTTACAAACATGACTGTCCCGCCGCTGCTCCGCAGGAAGCATCAGCGGAGCGCAGCAAGAATTATCTGAAAGCAAATACTGGAATATTCGTAGTTTATAGCACCTGTTCCATAAGTGAAGAAGTCGTCGCCGTCTCGTTTTGAGAGAACGGCGGAACTTCCCTTATCACTCATCTGACTGCATAACGGGTATGCAGTCCCCATAATTCCCTGATAAACTCAGGCTTTTTGCCGGAATCCTCCGGCGGAGAATAGTTCTCTTAAATCCATCCTAACTTTCGCTGCCTACAGTGCAAAGCAGCGTATGACCGCTTTTAAGGGCGAGCGGAGATAAGCCCTGCCCCGGCTCTGCCTATTGAGCCTGAGCATTTTCGGCGCACAGTATAGCCTTGCCATTATGCATTTACTATACATCAGCCATAGTTTTCTTCAAGGCAACACCGCACAAAGACCGCCTGACGGCTTTGCGGCACATCTGCTTGCATATTTTCCGGCATCTTGCACACAAATTTCTTGACATACGTCAGTATGCCTGCGAAATTTATGCACAATCTGCCGAAAAATCTGACTGCGCATCTGCACCACAATCTCTGTGTGGTGTTGCCTTAAGCCTTTTGCAGACATGATATGCTGGTACTGGCTTTAAACGGCGATACTTCACATATCCTGCCGGAATGATTTTTTTACAGACATTTATAGGTAGTCCGGCAGACTAATGCGGCATATCAGCCGATGCACCGGAAATCACCACATCTTGCAGTGAATATCCGCTGCTTCCCCCCAGAAGCGTATGCGGACGTAACACGGCATTTCCGTGCCTGTGGTTATTTCTTACGGCGGCTGCGAACTGCTGCGCTGGCTGCTATCACCGTTACAGCGGCAACAGCGGGGGCAGAAGTTCCGGTATTGGGTGAACCTGATTCCCTGGCAGTCTCAGCCTTTGAAGAAGCTGTACTTACGGCGGAGGTAGAAGAAGTGCCGGAAGTAGCGACTGTGGAAGCGGAGGTAGTACCTGTAGAAGCCATAGTGGTGGTCGTGCCCCGGCTTACTTTAGCAGCAGCGGTAAGGGCAGAAGTCACCGGCGGTTCAGGCAGGTCGGCAGCAGCAGCAGTGGTCGGAATTGCTGGTGCTTGTGTCACGGGCTGAGCTGATGTGGTATACGTTACCGGCGGAGTAGTTTCAGCGGCTCCATGGCTGCCCTGATCGGACTCCATAAAGAATGACTTTGACGTATTTTCAGCAGTCTGCACATATGTGACATTACTCCTGTAAGGAGTACCCTCAGCGTAGTGAATGCAGGTTACCCTATAGAAGTAACCCCCATCGACCGTTATCTGCGCTGAGTATGTATAGTAACGAAGGTCGGAGTGGACTACTGAGCCTAATGAAAGCGCATCAGTCCATTCTGTACCGTCGCTGCTTTTCTGGAGGACAATATCATTGAAACCTATATTGTCCATAACCATAGTTGACTGAGTTTTCGCATAGATATCAAGTGTACCTCCGCTGCCAGAGCATGAGAGCATACACTTTGATATAAGCCCTGAGGTTGCCTTCTGGTTCTCCGCAGCGCTGCATACAGCCGCTTTTGATGCGGAAACAGCGCATACAGTACCGAGGACAGCGGCAGTAATGAAGGGTCTTATTTTCATACTGCTGCCCTCAATTCTGCTGACCATCAGAGAAGCTGGTAGCAGCGTCAATGAAGGTCTGAGCGTCCATATTCTGTCCAACAATGGTGTAGAGAATATTGTCATGTGCGAAAACGGCTGTGGAATAGCCCTCCTGACCGAAAACGAACACTGTACCCACATTTGAGGGGTAAGTCTTATAGTCAGGCTCATCGGTAGGTACTAAGAATGAGGGTATCTCCTCACGGCTGTGGAATACCTCTACCATAATATCGAGCCTATGTTCGTCGTTTGCGAAAGTGAAGTAGAGGTCTTTGGAAAGACCGCTGTCCTCCACGCTGTAGTCTGTGAGGGGCATATCATCGAATATCCCGGATACCGGATAACAGGGAGATACGCCCTGTTCACGGCTGAAACTGAGGTAACGAGCCATAGATTCCGGCTCAGTCTGCACCGGTGCTGTAGCGGCTGTCTCTGTAGAGATATCAGTCTGAACAGCGTTAGTAGCTGTGGTATCGCTCAGCCAGGGGATAGTCCACCAGGGGTTGTAGGTAGTAGTAGTCCCGGTTTCCTCGCTTGAAGTAGCGATGATAGGTTCGCCATGCTCATAAGGGTCATCGAACCCGGCAAAGTCGAAGGAGAAGCCGTTCTTTGTGAACATAACGGCAGTAGTGAAAAGGTCTGCGCCGAAAGCGGCTGAGGTATAGATATTCATAGCCACTCCGAGAACGAAGCAGGCGCTAAGGGCAGTTACCCATTTGATAACGATATCCATTTTCCTGCGCTTATCAGCGGCAGTAGTTTCATCGAGGACAGCGGCGATATTCCGTTCCTCCTCGTCCTTATCAAGCTCTCCTCCGCTTATTTCAGCAATAGCGGCGGTAAGCT
>CAMOEP010000042.1 GCA_946612185.1 uncultured Ruminococcus sp. | reverse complement strand
ACTGCCAGAAGTGGAACGCTTCTCTGGAAACTACCACCACTACAACCACAACTACAACCACTACCACCACCACAACTACAACTACAACAACTACTACCACTACCACAACTACCACAACTCCTCTCGGTGACCTGAGCGGTAACGGCAAGACTGATGCCGCTGATCTGGTTCTCCTGAGCAAGTACCTCCTGGGCGCTGAGAAGTTCTCCGCTGAACAGTACGCTATCGCTGACCTGGACGGCGACGGCAAGGTAAATACCTTCGACCTTATCACCCTGAGAGAACTCATCTCTGCATAAGCTATAAATAACAAAATCGTCCGCATACCTTTCCGGTGTGCGGACTTTTTTATTATATTTTGTAAATAATTATCGTTTATACTTGATTTTTTTATGGAAAACGTATATAATAATTATATAACGCCAATATCGACATCATAATCGTTTTCAGTCAAGAAAACTTTTTGTCCAACAGAAAGGAGTTTCTATGAATGATGAAAAACGTTTCAAAGGAACTTATTTACCTGAAACTTAAAGACATTCTCTACATTCTGGTCATTCTGCTGTTCCTGTTCATCGTGATGACGCTTTACAGCAACGACGCACTTAGCCGCTCCGATGATATTTTCTACCCTATGACCCAAGGCTGGACAAGCGTTTCCGGCGAAAGTGCCAGTCTCAATGACCTGCCTGTCGGTCAGGATATCGACCTGTATACAAATATCAGCCACATCGACATGAACAAGAATAAACTCTGCCTGAAAAGTGTGGACACGTTCTTTCAGGTCTATGCGGACGGCGTTCAGGTGTATTCCTATCAGCCCTCGCTCCCAAAACCGCTGGGCGTTTCCTACGGTATGTTCGTACATACTATCGACATTCCCGAAAATACCCAGGTACTCAGGATAACCGCTCAGCCCATTTTCAAGTCTACCCACGTTATCCTGAAAAACGCCGTAATCGAGGACTCCGGCAAGTACATGGCTGACCTTTATAAGAATAACCTGCTATCGTTCGTCCGCTCGAATGTTACCATGATAATCGGCATGATCTTCCTAATCATGGGCATATCAAACAGCCTTTTCAGCAAAAGCGCCGGCATCGACTTCACTTCATTCGGCGCTATGTGCGCAATGTTAGGCTTCACCGGTCTTAATGATACGTTTATACTCCAGATACTCTCTCAGCAGCCGGCTATCGTCAGGGTCGTGACATATATTTTCGTAATATTCCTCCCCTACCCCGCACTTGCATTCTTCGCAAGCGCCAGCGGCAACAGAAATTCCCGCCTGCTCCCGGTAATGCGTATTCTTTGCTTCGCTAACTTCGCACTCACTGTCATTCTCACTACCCTGGGCATTACCGACTACTACAATATGGTCAACATCTCCCACGCCATTATCATCCTTGACTTCTTCGCTGCGGCGTTCCTGGTGGGAAAGGCTATCAGGGCAAAGAAGATAAGCCGTCACCTGTTAAGGTGCTTGTCTATAGGTCTTGCAATGTGTATCCTGGGCGCTGGCGTGGATATGCTCCGCTACCACCTTGGCTGGGATAACGGCTACTCAAGCTATACAAGAGTCGGCGTACTCCTTTTTATGTTGATCGTGGGCGTGTACCTCATGAACGAACAAATACGCTCCCTGCGCAAAAAACAGCAGGAGGATATGCTGTTCATCAGCGAGATAACTGAGTCCTTCGCTAAGGTTATTGATATGAAAGACCGATACACTAAAGGTCATTCCGCCCGTGTTGCAAAGTATACCGCAATGCTTTCCCGTGAACTTGGGTACGACGAGGAAACTACCGAGAAGTACTTCCGGATCGCCCTGCTCCATGATATCGGTAAAATTGCCGTCCCTTCGGAGGTTCTCAATAAGCCGGGAAAGCTTTCTGATGATGAGTACCAGATAATCAAGTCCCATACCGTATACGGCTATGAAATACTCGAAAATATCAGCATCATGCCGGAACTGGCTATAGGCGCAGGTTCTCACCATGAGCGCCCGGACGGTAAGGGTTATCCAAAGGGGCTGAAAAACGGCGAGATCCCAAGAGTTGCCCAGATAATCGCCGTTGCGGACACATTCGACGCTATGTACTCCGACCGACCCTACCGCAAACGCATGAACTTCGACAAGGCGGTTTCCATTATCCGGGACGCTAAGGGTACTCAGCTTACCGGGGATGTGGTGGACGCTTTCCTCCGGCTGGTGGATAAGGGCGAATTCCGTGCAAAAGACGATATCGGCGGCGGAACTACCGATGATATAGACAATATCCGCAAGAGTTACTCAAACTGAAAAATCCCTTGATACGGCATCATTCCGCTATATCAAGGGATTTTTCGCTATTTCAGAAGTCCTGTCACGATAAGTCTCTGCGTGCCGTCGTCGGTGCAGGTAACTATCGTTACCCGGTTATCGCCAAAGTCGTCAAGTATCCATGTGTCGCTTGGCTCAACTATGGAAATATCGCTTATTATGTAGCTGTAGGGAGTTTTTTCGGTGTCGTAGAGGACTATCTCCATGCCCTTTTCAGCACGCTTTAAGTTGTTGAAGTACTCCTTGTAAAGTACGCTGCTGTGACCGGCGATGCAGTAGTTGCCTTTGCCGAAGTCACCGGTATTCTCGAAATGACCGGCGGCTTTTGCAAGAATATCCTGCCCCGTGCCTTCAAGAATGGGTGCTTTGATGTGGATATCCGCTATTTCAATGACCGGATTGTTCTTCATAAGCTGATATTTGCGGTACTCCCGCCATATCTTCCGGCAGCCGAAGAAGCCGAGTATACTTATTCCGGCACTCATAGCCAGTACACCGACAATGAACATTATCCGCTGACCGGTGGTCATAGGGCGCTTTTTGCTGTTTGGTTCGGTAGTTGTGGTTTCCAATGGGTACACCTCCGAATGAAGTTCTTAACTCATTATACCACATTTTCCGCAATATATCAAGCCCTTTAATTACCCGTATGGAATAAGTTTCTGGTAAAATTATAGAAGTGTGGCTGTATGCTGTTATTGTCGTGTCCGCCGTATGGAAGCTGATTCCAGATATGCTGCACTCCGTTGGCTGTAAGGATATTATGGTAATTTTCCGGATTATTTCCCACTACTCCGTCATATACCGCCGCACTTATCATGACCATATACGGCATAGTCCCGAAACGCAGCTCCTTCTCAGAAAGCATACCCGGCGCAACTCCCGGCGCTGTGCAGACACTTCCCACATAGCCGAAACGGTCGCTCATCTTTACGCCGATGTACAAAGACTCCCTCGCACCCATGGAAAAACCGCTTATCGCCGTATTTTCCCTGCCGGTCTTAACGGAGAAATTCTTCTCGATGTATGGCATCAGGTCGGCTTGCAGGTCGTAGATGAAGTTGTCGTAATTCTGGTTGTTTACTGCGTCCATGTTCGTGCAATAGGGCATATCCTTGCTGGTGTAGATGTAGGGGAACACCACTATCATCTTCTCCGCTTCACCCGATGCGATAAGGTTTCCCATAATGTTCTGCAAGCCGGAATCCGGGTCAGACAGGGTAGTTTCGTCGTTCCAGTAGCCGTGGAGCATATAAAGTACAGGGTACTTCTCGTTCTCGCTGTAGCCTGCCGGGAGAAGCACTCTCACCGGAGTATTGCGCTCTCTGGTTGTGGAATAGTAGGTGCAGCTTTTCATCTCCCCGTAGTCCACTCCGCTTTTCGCATCAGCCATTCCTGCCGGCAGACTGCTTGCGATCTTTGTGCTGGCGTAGTTCACATAATCCTCCGGGGATATGGTCACATTTGCCGGAACTTCTGCGTCCCCCGCAAGCATATCCCTCATTTCGGCAAGGTCATACACGTCCAGTTTACCGTCCTCCCGGAGGTCGCCTGCACTCCAGTCAGCTAAAGTGGTATCAGGCACGCCAAGCAGCCACTTTTCCAGAAGCACCACGTCCGCAACGCTGAACTGCCCGTCGCCGTTCAGGTCGCCCCTGACTGTCTCCGGAACTTCCGGCTGGTCGGACTGATAATGATACACGTCCGGCAGCTCGTCCAGTGTCAGAAGGTAGTCGCTGTTGTAGACCTTGTTCAGGTAAGATGCGGTATTTATCTCGTTGCTGTCGATGAACGAGGTGTGCCAGGTCATGAACCAGAGCCACTTTGATCCGTCCGCCTCAAGCTTGTCCGGGTCAGGGATAGGGCCGTTTTCGTGGAGGCACACCGGCTTCTGTGCAACCTGTGCCGTCTTGCTGTAGATTCCCACCAGTGAATCCGTATGGTTAACGTATGTGTCAGCGCCGATGATGTCAACGTACTCATCACCCGGATACCAGCCGTCGTTCACGTCGCCGCAGTAGCCCAGATTCCAGATAAGGTTGTCAAGTCCCCAGTAGTTCGTGTAGCGGTCGTACATGATGCGCCAGAGTTTCTTGAAGTTCTCAGCGCCGCCCTTGCCCCACCAGAACCACTTGCCGTCGAATTCGTGGAAGGGTCGCCATATCACCGGAACGCCGGCTTCTTTCAGCTCCAGCAGTGCCTTTGCGCCCTTGTCCATGCCGGCAATCAGCGCATTGTACTCAGCAGTACCCTCGGTCAGCGCCTTGCTCCAGTTCAGTTCGCTGTTCATGGACTCGGTGTGACTTCCGCTGAAGTCGCTGCCGCAATGCCAGCATATTGTCACGATTCCGCCCTGCTGATACCAGGACTTCGCACGGCGGTTGCAGCCGGAAAAATCGTCGCCCATGTAGTCCAGACCTCTCAGCGCCGGGTATTTTCCGCTCGCCCGTTTGATGATGTCGAACTCATAGTTTTCGCTGCCCATCCAGGTGGATTCCTGCTGTCCGGAAATGACGTGCTTGCCGTAGGTGTCGCAGAGGAAACTGTAGAGCGAGCGTGTCTGGGCTGATGCGTTAGGATTGGAAAGACTGCCGCTGACGCTCGTTCCCGCAGATGAACCGGCTTCGGCGGTCAGGCAGTCCAGGAAAGTCCACCCCCATGAACCCTGAACTGTGACAGTATTCTCCCCTGCCCGGAGCGCCGCAGATATGCCAACGTTACTGAACTTTCCCTCGCCAGTGAATCCGCACAATATCTGACCCACGTTCTGACCGTTCACGATAACGTCCTGATACTTTCCGCCCTCGTCATATGGCTGACTATAGCGGATATTCAGCTTGTAGACCCCGGCGCTGTCTGCGGTGACTTTCAGGGTAACGCTGTCCCCGGAATCACGCAGGTCAATGGCTTTTCCGCCGCTTGCCCCGGACAGTGACACCGCCTGAGTAACGTTGTCGCCGGTGTCGTAGACAGTGCCGCTTTCAAATTCGTAGACTTTCTCCGCCGCACCTGCCGCAACCGGGACTGCTCCCAGAGCGATGAGTGCCGCAGAAAGTGCTGATAATACTTTCTTCATGTCATAACCTCCCGTCGTAAGTTTTCCTTATGATTCTATAATAACGTTTTTTTAACAAAATGTGAATGACATCTCGCCCCAAAAAACTTGCTTTTTAAACCATTTGACAAGTAACGATATCTGTGATATACTATGTTTAAATAACTAAAGGAGGCGCTGAAATTGGATAGTATCGGGAAAATCGGGCTTATCATGCCGGAGATCGCTGACCCTCTGGACTACGAACTTCTGGGCGGTGTCTACGACCAGGCAAAGCTTCTGGGCTACGATGTTATTGTGTACACCGGCGTGCTGAACTCCCTCTCCGACAAAGAGCGAAATTACTACACCAGCGGCTTCGAGAACATCTACTCGCTCATCTGCAAAAGTCGTCTGGACGGACTTATCTTCGCTGCCGGACGTTTCCGGGCGGAGGAGACTGTACGGGATATTTTGGACTATATTGCTCAGACTGATCTGCCAGTACTTGCCCTTGAGTATGAGCATGAAAGTCTCCCCTGCCTGAACGCTCGTCAGCATGAGGGCGCTTACGCTATGACCAGTCACCTCATTGAAGTTCACGGCTGCAAGAACGTCTGGTGCATTGCCGGTTTCCCGGATCATAAACCTTCCCAGGAAAGGCTTCAGGGCTACCTGGATGCTATGCGTGACCACGGGCTGGAAGTGGACGAAAGCTTTATACACTATGGTCGGTACTGGCGTGATATACCGGAGGAAATCGCCCGAAAAATAGCCAGTGGTGAACTTCCATGTCCGGAGGGAGTGGTCTGTCTCAGCGACACTATGGCTATCTATTTTGGCGACGAACTTTCCAGAAACGGCATCGACGTTCCCGGAAAAGTACACATCACCGGCTACGACGGTATGTGGTACTCTGCCCTCCATGACCCCATAACCACAACCGTCTGCGGACGTGACCGGCAGCTTGGCGAGGACGCTGTTTGCAGGCTGTACGAAATGGTCACCGGACGGAAACCTGTCTGCGCAGGCAGCCGTCAGACCGTTCGCATCGGCACAAGCTGCGGCTGTAATTATAACAATATTGCTTCGTATGATAAAATAATCCGTCCACTTGAAAAACACATGGCGCATCAGCTTTTCAGAGGCTTCGAGCGGAAAAGTTACCTGGGAACTGACCTTATCAGCAAGCTTTCCGATGCCGAGGACGTTCAGGGGCTTATGGACGAGGTGAGTGCCTGCGCACATATGCTCCACGGCTGGAAATGGCTTGATATCGCCCTTTGCGAGGACTGGCAGAGCGACAAGGACAACCCCTACAGCTTCCGCCAGCAAAGCTTCTCCGACCGTATGCTCCTTGCGATGTCCAAACGGCACAGCAGCAGCCAACATAGCGGCGGATTCTTCCCGGTCAGCGAAATTCTCCCCGGATTCCGCCTTCCCCACGAGCCGCTCATCGTCGTCCTCACCTGCCTGCACTGCAAAGGGCAGATCTTCGGCTACAGCGCTATCGCCTACCAGTCCCCCGACGATATCGACCTGGACGACTACTTCGTTCACTGGACGGACGCAGTTTCCAGCGGTCTGCACGCCCTCCAGCGGCGGCTCTACGTCAGCTATATCCACCAGCAAATGGAGGCTTTTTCCACCACCGACACCATGACCGGACTGCTCAACTGCCGTGGCTTCACCGGAAAACTCCCCGACACCCTCCATAAACTGCGTACCGCCGGGGAAAATTACTGTATGCTCCTGATATCCTGGCTGAACGACAGCGACGCTTACGATACAGCGGTAGTGCTTGCTAACTCCATAAAGTCCGCCGCTGACGGTCATCTCTCCGGTCGGCTCAGCGAGTGCGTTTTCGCAGTCCTCCTCACCGGCGAGGAAAATTCCACCCAGCTCACTGATGCCATTGAGCGGGAACTGTCAGCAGCCCTGGGAAATCCCTCCCTCCTGCCCGGACTTTTTACCGATATATGCGCAATTTCCGGCACTCTCCCGGCTGATATCGAGAAGTCAGTGAGCGACTGTCTCGGCAGTTTCACCGAAAAACGCATCGTCGAGATCGGCAGGAATTCTACCTACCGGGAACTGCTCTACAGCCTGCGCCGTGACATAATGTCCCAGCCCGGAAACGACTGGAATATCCCCGATATTTCCCGGAATCTGGGCATAAGCAAGTCGCACCTGCAAAGGCTTTACCGGGAAATGTTCTCCACCAGCGTCAAGGACGACATTATCCTCTCCCGAATGAACCGTGCCATGCAGCTTCTCGCCCACACCGAGATGCGTGTCCACGAGATCGCTGAACAGTGCGGATACAACAACGAGAACCACTTCATGCGCCAGTTCAAGAAGAAAAACGGCGTGACTGCCCTCCAATACCGCAGGGATCACCAGTGAAAAAGCGTACCGGTCGCCCGATACGCTTCTTTCCGATTTGTCCGTTACAAAGGATTCCGGATTTTCTGACCTCGTTCGCCGGACTTTTGTGCAGATGTCCGTGAACTTTTCTGTTAATATTATACTTCACCTGCGCCGAATTGTAAATGATGTTTTGCACAGTAAAACTTGCATTTTGAGCCATATTTTCCCCGGATATACTTTTAAAGGAGGTGCGCTATGGATATTCGCCGCTTTATACTCTCCCCAGACTTTTCCCTGAGAGGCTGGAAACGGCTTCCCTACGCCATTCAGAGCATTTCACGTCCGGTAACTTTTTTCTTCCGGGAGAATCAGTGGGAACTCCTCATGTGCTGCGACGGTCACTCTCCTATCGACTGGGAGAAACTGACCGTGACCGAGCGTGACCAGCTTATAAAGTGGGAAAACTCCGGACTTATCGCCCCCTGCCGTGGGAACGAAAGCCTTGCCGCCATTCAGGAGTACCGCTTATATCCTGCCCGGTTCAAGGAGAGGGTTCAGTGGTCGATAACCGGCAGATGCAACTTTAAATGCCGCCACTGTTTCATGTCCGCCCCCCATGCACTTCACGGTGAACCGTCCTTCGGTCAGCTTATGACCATGCTCGATGCGTTTGAGCGCTGCGGCATCAAGGGTGTGGAGCTTACCGGCGGAGAACCACTTATCCGCCCGGATATCTGGCGAATTATCGACGAAATACTCCGCCGGGGCATGGTTATCCCAACCATTTACACAAATGGTTGTCTGGTCAGCGACGGTTTCCTTGACGAACTCCAGCGGCGGAATATTCGTCCCTCCTTTCAGGTAAGTTTCGATGGCGTGGGGCATCACGACTGGATGCGTGGCGTTCAGGGCGCTGAGAAAGCGGTGACTGATGCCCTCATTCGCTGCCGGGAACGGGGTTTCCCCACATTTGCGTCAATGGTTTTGTGCCGGGAAAACGTGGGAAGTATCCGGGAAACCGTCAACCTCCTTGCAAAGCTTGGCTGTCTGGGCGTGAAGATATGCGGCGCATCGCCCCAGGGAGAGTGGCTGTCACAGAGGGAGCATTACCTCACTCAGCCGCAGATATTCGCCGCTTTTCTGGACTATCTCCCCCACTACTTTGAGGACGGTTTGCCGCTGTCTGTCGGATTGGAGGGATTTTTCAGCTACGACAAATTCTCCGGGACGATATCGGCTTTCAGCGAGCGGAATGTCCCGGAAAACCGCTTCGGACGGTCACTTTTGTGCGCTGACGCAAGGCGTGGGATGTACGTCAGCCCACGGGGAAAAGTTCTGCCGTGTATGCTTATGGCAGGAGGGGCGGTGGAGGAGATGTTCCCGGATATGCTGGAAACTCCGCTGGAGGAGATACTTGACTCCGGCTCGTTCTATATGGACACCACCGACCTGCGTGTGAGCGATTTTATGGCGCACAATCCGGAGTGCCAGTCCTGCGGATTCCGGAGCGAGTGCTGCGGTGGCTGCCGTGCAGTTGCCCTGCGTGAGTTTCCCGGCGACTTCCTTGCGATCGACCCGTTGACCTGCCAGTACTTCAAAGACGGCTGGCACGAACGGAAAACTGCGCTTCTGAGGGATATCCTCGGTTAATAAAAATGCCCCGGAGCATATTCGTTAAACGAATCACTCCGGGGTTTTTCTTAATAAAATGTTGCAACTTCCTTTTCAGGCGGTGCGGCTTCGGTCATTTCCTTTATGGTCAGAACCGGGCCAGCTCCCTTGTAAAGGCGGTGCTTCTGCACCTTGATGTCGGCGGTTATCATGAACCACTGCTTCGGCTTGGGGTTTATCTCCTTGTCCCACTGGCATACGCACCAGCAGTACTGAATATCCTCCACACAGCAGGTCATAATGTGTCTGCCGAACGCAAAGGTGTTCTTGGGGAACTTGTTGTTCCTGGCAGCCAGTCCCTTGAAGGTAATGGTCTTGCCGTCGTACTTTTCGGGTTCGTCCATGATATCCCTGTACCAGAGCGCATAATCCTCGTCCTTGATAACGATATGGTCAGCCTCAATGTCAAAGGGAAGCGGGTCTTCGATATCGTCGTATGCTACCTGTCCGTCGGTGTACTCATAGCAAATATCCGCCCTGCGGCTTACTCCACGGACTATCTGGTGGAACTCCTTCGGGTCGTCAGTTTTCTTGAAGCGGTTGAATACTACCAGTTCGCACAGGTTCAGCTTATCCACAACAAGACTGCGCATATTTGAGTTGTAGTTCATGAATGTGGTTGCGTCGAAGAATGTCATTACCTGGGCAACCTGCCAGTTCTCCGGCATTGCGTCGAAGAACTCGTTCACCTGCCACATACCGTTATACTCCAGAACGACACGCTCTGCACGGGTATCATAAGCAAGCTTTGCAAGGTTCGCCATAGTCATTTCTTCCTTGCTTTCCAGAACTCTTATAGCCACGTTCTTGCTTGGGTAGGTTGACTTGTCCGGTTCTTCGATACCCTCCTCGCACATAAGCAGGAGGGTATTCTCGCCGTTATTGAAACGCTCGTCCTCAAGGGTCTCCTGAATGAACTTAGTCTTTCCAGCCTCAAGGAATCCCAGGAACATATATACCGGGATAGGTTCGTCCTTTCTGAAAGCCATAGTTCCTCCTTACTCCACGCAGAACAGCTTAGCGATAGCGTCCTCTTTCAGCTTTGAGCCGATAACGCAAAGTCTGCCGGTAGTCGCAGCGCTTCCGGTGCGAACATCAGGCACGCCGGGAACATAGTCGAAGTGTATCCACTGACCGTCCTCGCCGGCAACGATTCCCTTTGCACGCAGTACCAGACCATAAGTCTCCTCGTCGGAAAGTGCCTCCAGAGCAGCCTTTATAGCCTCAGCGGTGTAAGGTCTGGGAGTCTCAGTACCCCAGCTTGTGAACACCTCGTCAGCATGGTGGTGATGGTGGTGGTCGTGACAGCCGCAGGTGCAGTTCTCGTCATGCTCATGGTGATGATGCTCATGCTCGTCCTCATCGTCATGGTCATGGTGGTGGTGATGCTCATGCTCGTCATCATCGTCGTCGTGGTCATGGTGGTGACAATGCTCATGCTCGTCATCGTCGTCATGGTCATGGTGGTGGTGATGCTCATGCTCGTCATCATCGTCATGGTCATGGTGGTGGTGATGCTCATTTTCCTCAGCAAGGAGCGCTTTCAGCTCATCGTCAAGGGTATTCTTCTGTGTCATTGCGGCGATAAGCTGCTCGCCGGTCAGTTCCTCCCACTCTGTTGTAACTACAGGTGCGGCGGAGTTGAATTCTCTGATACGCTCTACTGTCTCTGCCAGTTTCTCCTGAGAAAGACCGGAGGTATGGCTGAGAATGATGCAGCTTGCGTAGGTTATCTGGTTGTTGAAGAATTCACCGAAGTTCTTCTGGTACATCTTGCACTTCTTAGCGTCAACGACTGTAGTAAAGCCGTCAAGTTCAACGTCATGAGCGTCGATGTTCTGAACAGCGCCGATAACGTCGGAAAGCTTGCCGACACCGGAAGGCTCGATGAGTATTCTGTCAGGCTTGTACTCGTCAAGAACCTTGACCAGTGCCTTGCCGAAATCGCCCACCAGGGAGCAGCAGATACAGCCGGAGTTCATCTCGGTTATCTCAATGCCAGCGTCTTTCAGGAAGCCGCCGTCGATGCCGATATCACCGAACTCGTTCTCGATAAGCACCAGTTTCTCGCCCTTGTAAGCTTCGTTGATAAGCTTCTTGATGAGCGTGGTCTTACCAGCGCCGAGAAAGCCTGAAAATATGGTTATTTTAGTCATAGCTAACACTTCTTTCTGATAATACTAATATTATTATAACACCATTCTCTCAAAAATGCAACCCCCTTTTCGAGCTGAGCCAGCTCGACCGCCCCCACGTTGTCGCTCGTAAACTCGCTTACTTTGGTAGAACATCGCATTTTGCCGTCGCTCAACCAAATTTGCAATGGTACAAAGTTCTATTCGGGTAAAACTGTAAACTTGATATTTTACGATTCTACCGGAGAACTATGTACCAGGAAGAATAAGGTTGAGCGACGGAAAAAGCCCCGTTTCTAAAAAAGTAAGCGAGCGTAAGCAAGCGACAACGTGGGGGTGGTCAAGCTGACGCAGCT
>CAMOEP010000041.1 GCA_946612185.1 uncultured Ruminococcus sp. | reverse complement strand
AGTACCGTTTCTATTATGTAAGCGAGTTTACGAGCGACAACGTGAGAAGCGGTCGTCGTCGCTCAACTTGGTTTGCAATGTTACTAAGTTCTATTGAAGTATTTCTGTAAATTTGCCGCTTTTTTTGTTCTACCGGAGAACTTTGTACCAAGCAGAATAAGGTTGAGCGACGACAAAAGAACCGTTTCTGTCAAGGTAAGCGAGCGTAAGCAAGCGACAACGTGTGGGCGGTCAAGCTGGCTCAGCTTGGCTTGACAAATGATAGACGATGTGTTAAAATATACAAGTCAACTATTAAAAAGGAGCAGAGCAATGGATAGTTTTAATGAAATAATCAAATCAATTGACGACATAGTGTGGGGGCTGCCACTGATAATCCTTATTATGGTATGCGGAATCCTGCTTTCGGTGCGGCTTAGGTTTATCCAGATCCATAAACTCGGCAAGGCTTTGAAGTATATGCTCTCGGACGAGGAGTCCGGACATGGCGAAGTTTCAAGCTTTGCGGCACTTTGTACGGCTCTTTCCGCTACCGTCGGCACGGGTAACATCGTCGGCGTTGCTACAGCAATTTCCGCAGGCGGCCCCGGTGCGCTTTTCTGGATGGAGGTTGCGGCTTTCCTCGGTATGGCGACTAAGTACGCTGAGGGACTTCTCGCCATAAAGTACCGTATCACCGACCAGAACGGCAATATCCTCGGCGGCCCGTTCTACTACATCGAAAACGGTCTGGGAAGCAAGTGGAAGTGGCTCGCTAAACTCTTTGCCCTGTTCGGTCTTTGCGCCGGACTTATGGGAATCGGTACTATCACCCAGATAAGCGGCATCACTTCCGCCGCCAATAACTTCTTCGGCTCGGAAAACGTCGCCACATTCCATATATTCGGCGCAGACCAGACCGTGACCACAATCGTGGCAGGTCTTATTATAACCATACTTGTGGCGCTTATCACTATCGGCGGTATCAAGCGTATTTCCGCCGTTTCCGAGCTTATCGTGCCGCTTATGATAGTGGCTTACCTGGTAAGCTGTCTGGTTATCGTGTTCACTCATCTCACTGAGATACCGGCGGCAGTTTCCGAGATAATCCGCAGCGCATTCGGCATAAGACCCATTGCAGGCGGTGCGGCAGGATTTGCGGTGATGCAGCTTTCCATGAGAAGCGGCGTGGCAAGAGGTATTTTCTCCAACGAAGCCGGACTTGGTTCAGCGCCTATCGCTGCCGCTGCCGCAAGGACTAAAGAGCCTGTCCGCCAGGGACTTGTCACAATGACCGGCACATTCATCGACACTATCATAGTATGCACCATGACCGGACTTTCCATAATCATGGCTGGAAGCTACAAGAAAGACCTCCAGGGCGTTGCGATAACCACCGACGCATTCAGCTACGGTCTGCCTCTGCCAGAGAGAGTTTCGGCGTTCATACTCATGGCGTGTCTGGCGGTGTTCGCATTCACTACCATACTCGGCTGGAACTACTACTCCGAGCGCTGCCTGTCGTACCTTACCGGCGCAAACAGCAAAGCGGCAGCAGTTTACCGCTGGGTATACGTTGCAGCAGTTTTCGCAGGGCCTTACCTTACTGTTGAGGCA
Organism: uncultured Ruminococcus sp.; assembly: GCA_946612185.1. GTDB lineage: Bacteria > Bacillota > Clostridia > Oscillospirales > Ruminococcaceae > Ruminococcus. The sequence goes on along the minus strand of CAMOEP010000041.1, from coordinate 10,351 downwards.
GTATGGAACTTAGCCGATATCTTCAACGGACTCATGGCGCTGCCGAACGTGGTTGCGCTGATGCTTCTGTCGGGAGTGGTGGCAAGTGAAACGAAGGACTACCTGAAACGACTGAAAGCAAAGGAGATAGAATAAACATGAAGCCATAAGGGAAATGCCCCTTATGGCTTTAATTGTATTTATCAGTTTAAGGCGATGAGTGCGTCCTTCATGGTGCGGATATATTCGCCAACATATTTGGGTGAATCTTTGCCGTACTTCTCGACCAGCTTAATAATAGCCGAGCCTACGATAGCACCGTCTGAAACACCTGCCATTGCAGCAGCCTGCTCAGGAGTTGAGATGCCGAATCCTACAGCGCAGGGAACGTCGGTATTCTCACGGATAACGCTCACGATCTTCTCCAGGTCAGTGGTTATCTCGCTGCGAACGCCTGTTACACCAAGACTTGACACAATGTAGATAAAGCCGTCAGCGTCTTTGGCGATCATAGCCACCCTGTTATCGGAAGTAGGTGCGACCAGGGGGATAAGGTCGATGCCATACTGCTTTGCAACGTCAGCAAATTCGCCCTTTTCCTCGTAAGGCAGGTCGGGGAGAATGATTCCGCCCACGCCTGTCTCACAGCATCTTGCCATGAATCTCTCAGCGTCATAGGAGTAAACAACGTTTGCATAGGTCATGAAAGCAAAGGGAATGTCTACATCATGGCGAACCTCTGCTACCATGTCGAATATTTTGTCGGTAGTAACGCCGCCGGAAAGCGCTCTCAGACTTGCAGCCTGGATAACAGGGCCTTCAGCGGTAGGGTCGGAGAAAGGGATACCCAGTTCGATAAGGTCAGCGCCGTTAGCAGCAGCCTGACGGATAAGTTCCTTAGTGGTTTCAAGGTCGGGATCGCCGCAGGTTATGAACGGGATAAAAGCCTTGCCGTTTTTGAATGCTGATTTGATATTACTCATGGATATCCTCCCCTCTGTAGCGTGCGATAGCGGCGCAGTCCTTGTCGCCTCTGCCGGAAATAGTAACTAACATTATCTGATCCTTGCTCATTGTGGGAGCGAGCTTCATAGCGTAAGCCACAGCATGAGCGGACTCAATTGCGGGGATAATACCCTCTGATCTTGACAGGAACTCAAATGCCTCAACAGCCTCGTCGTCAGTAACAGGAACGTACTCAGCACGTCCGATATCATGGAGGTGAGCGTGTTCAGGGCCTACACCGGGGTAGTCAAGACCTGCGGAGATAGAGTAAACAGGAGCGATCTGACCGTACTTATCCTGGCAGAAGTAGGACTTCATGCCGTGGAAGATGCCGATGCTTCCGGTATTGACTGTTGCGGCAGTTTCAAAAGTATCAATACCACGTCCGGCAGCCTCGCAGCCGATAAGACGGACACCCTCGTCGGGGATAAAGTGGTAGAAGCTTCCGATAGCGTTAGAACCGCCGCCGACGCAGGCAAGAACAGCGTCGGGGAGTCTGCCCTCAGCTTCGAGTATCTGGGCTCTTGACTCACGGGAAATAACAGCCTGGAAGTCACGGACGATAGTGGGGAATGGGTGAGGACCCATAACTGAACCGAGACAGTAGTGGGTATCGCTGATACGGGTAGTCCACTCACGCATAGCCTCAGAAACAGCGTCCTTGAGGGTAGAAGTACCGGAGGTAACGGGAATGACCTCTGCGCCCAGCAGTCTCATGCGGTAAACGTTGAGCGCCTGACGCTTTGTGTCCTCCTCGCCCATGAAGATAACGCACTCCATATTCATCAGGGCAGCGGCAGTAGCGGTAGCAACACCGTGCTGACCAGCGCCGGTCTCAGCGATAAGGCGTTTCTTGCCCATTTTCTTAGCCAGGAGAGCCTGACCGAGAACGTTATTTATCTTATGAGAACCGGTATGGTTCAGATCCTCACGCTTGAGGTATATCTTAGCGCCGCCCAGTTCACGGGACATTTTGTCCGCACGGTAGAGCAGAGAAGGTCTGCCGGCGTAGTTATTGAGCAGGTCGGTGAGTTCACGGTTGAACTCAGGGTCATCTTTATAGTGGTTGTAGCTTTCTTCAAGCTCGATGATAGCGTTCATAAGGGTTTCGGGGACATACTGTCCGCCGTGGACACCGAAACGTCCTTTTGACTGTGACATAGGATTCATCCTTTCTTTCTTACCGCATCGGTGAATGCGAGTATTTTCATATAGTCCTTCATGCCATTAGTTTCCAGTGAGGAACTTGCATCAACGGCATAAGGGTGATATTTTTCGATAGCATCTCCCACATTTTCGGGGGTAAGACCGCCTGCGAGGAAGTAGTCCTTGTGGAACTCACGCAGGAGGGAGTGGTCGAAGGTAACGCCTGAGCCTTTTCCGGAATCCAGCAGAACGAAGTCAGCAGGGGAGAGGATGGCGTTTTCGATATCCTCCTGTGAGCGCACCTCGAAGGCTTTTATAACGGTAAGCCCTGTATCCTGAAGCCTTTTTATAAGGTCATCAGGTTCATTTCCGTGAAGCTGAGCAGCCCTTATCGTACCGGCTTTGCGGATGGAGTCGATGTACTCAAAGGGGGAGTCCACGAAAACTCCGACGGGAGTGATGCATTCGTCGAGTATCCTTGTCATGAGTGCCGCAGTTTCAGGAGTGACGAATCTGCGGCTTTTTTCAGCAAAAACGTAGCCAACGTAGTCGGGTCGGGAGCGGTTGACCCAGACGATCATATCCGGGTCATTGAATCCGCAGAGTTTTACTTTAGTACTCATAACAAGCTTTTAAGTTCTCTGAGCTTATGTGTCTTTTCGGAAGCACGCATAAGTATCTCGCCTATAAGAACAGCGTCAGCGCCGCAGTCGGCAATATCCTTAACGTCCTGAGCGGTCTGGACACCGCTTTCTGAAACGAACAGAACGTCCGGGGGAACGATGTCACGCAAACGGCGGCTGTTGCTGGTATCAACTGAGAAATCACTGAGGTTGCGGTTATTGACACCGATCAGTCTTGCGCCGCAGTTAAGGGCAGTCTTTATCTCATCTTCGTTATGGGCTTCCACCAGAGCAGAAATGCCCATTTCATCAGCCACATGGATATATTCCTTTATCTGTTCGGGAGTAAGTATGGAGCATATAAGCAGTACAGCAGATGCGCCGCAGATCTTAGCCTCGTAGATCATATAGCTGCTTACGGTAAAGTCCTTGCGCAGGCAGGGAACGCCTACCTGGGCGGATATCTTCATAAGGTAGTCAGTACTTCCAAGAAACCATTTAGGCTCAGTGAGTACCGAGATACAGTCAGCACCGGCGGTCTGGTAATCCATAGCGATCTGGAGATAGTCGAATTTTTCGTCGATGATACCCTTAGAGGGGGAAGCCTTTTTGCACTCGCATATGAAGGAAAGACCTTCCTTGCGCAGAGCTTTTTCAAAGGCAAAATCACTTCCTGTCATTGAAAGCGCCATACAACGCAGTTCATCTTCGGGAAGACGCTGCATAGACAGCGCAACACGTTCTTTGGCGTGGGCAGCAAGCTGATCGAGAATAGTCATTTTAACAACACCTCAGTTATTAGAAGAAACGATAAGTTTTTCCAGGACATCGAGGGCAGCTCCGCTGTCGATAAGCTGAGCGGCTTTTTCGATTCCATCCTTTAATGATGCGGCTTTTTCGCCTATATAGATAGCAGCGCCGGCATTGAACAGGACAGCATTCCTCTTAGCCCCCCGGATCTGACCGGAAAGGATACCTCGTGTGATAGCCGCATTTTCTTCCGGAGTACCTCCCAGCAGATCGTCCTTTGAGCAGCGTTCAAAGCCGAACTCCTCAGGGGTTATCTCGTAGATCTTCATCCAGCCGTCCTTGTATTCACATATCTTTGTAGGAGCGCTGAGAGAGATCTCGTCGAGTTTATCAGTGCCGAATACTACCATACCACGCTTAGAGCCGAGCTTCTGGAGAACCTGTGCTACTGGTTCTACCAGTGACTCGTCATACACACCAAGGAGGTGGCGGGTAGGATCGGCAGGGTTAGTGAGCGGGCCGAGGATATTGAAAACAGTTCTGATACCCAGTTCTTTTCTTATAGGGCCGACGTATTTCATAGATGTGTGGTACTTCTGGGCGAAAAAGAAGCAGAAGCCCACGTTTTCAAGGAGTTCACGGCATTTTTCAGGCTCAAGGCTGATGTTCACGCCAAGTGCCTCAAGGCAGTCAGCAGTACCAGAGAGGGAAGAAGCCGCTCTGTTGCCGTGTTTAGCCACTTTTATACCAGCCGCAGCGGTAATGAGAGCTGAGGTAGTGGAGATATTGAAGCTGTGAGCGTTATCTCCGCCAGTGCCGACGATCTCCAAAAGATCCATATCATTTCTGAATCTGAGTGCAGCGTCACGCATAGCGGCTGCACAGCCTGAGATCTCCTCAATAGTTTCGGCACGGGTACTTTTAGTGGACAGAGCCGAGAGAAAAGCGGCGTTCTGGGTGGGAGTAGTTTCGCCGGACATTATCTCTTTTATAACCTGGTATGCCTCGTCGTATGTCAGATCCTTCTTGTCAACTATTTTTACAATAGCTTCTTTAATCATAGTGGTATCCTCCTCAAAGTGCGATAAAGTTACTGAGCATAAGTTTTCCGTCCGGAGTCATGATAGATTCGGGGTGAAACTGCATACCGAATATCGGGAACTCCTTGTGCTGAACTGCCATTATCTCGCCGTCATCTGCAATAGCTGTCACCTTGAAGCAATCCGGGATAGTATCCGGGTCAGCCGCAAGGGAATGGTATCTTGCCACTGGTGCGTTTTCGCTGATACCTCTGAACACGGGGGAGTCGCCCATGAAAGTGATGTAAGACTGCTTGCCGTGCATAAGCTTTTTAGCGTAGGTCACCTTCGCACCGTAAGCGGCGCATATCGCCTGATGACCCAGGCAAACGCCCAGGGTAGGTATTTTCCGGCAAATGGTCTGAGCGGCTTCGATGATGATGCCAGCGTCCTCAGGTCTGCCGGGGCCGGGGGAGATAATGATCTTGTCGGGGGACAGTTTCTCAATATCGGATACTGACATCTCGTCGTTTCTGATGACTTTGATATCAGGTTCTATCGCACCGATAAGCTGAAAGAGGTTGTAGGAAAAGCTGTCATAATTATCAATAAGAAGGATCATGCGTCTGCCTCCTCTGCCAATTTAAGAGCATTAACAACGGCTGCTGCCTTGTTTATGCACTCCTGATACTCTTTTTCCGGAACTGAGTCAGCCACGATGCCAGCGCCGCTTCTGATGAACACCTTACCGTTTTTCTTGTAGGCGATGCGGATAGCGATGCAGGTATCGAGGTTACCTGTGAAGTCGATGTAGCCGATAGCGCCGCCGTAGATGCCACGCTTATTGTTCTCAAGTTCAGCGATAAGCTGACAAGCCCTTATTTTGGGAGCGCCTGAGAGCGTACCGGCGGGGAGAACAGCGCTTACAGCGTCCAGACCGTCCGCATCGTCCCTTATCACGCCTCTTACGGTAGAACCGATGTGCATAACGTGGGAGTAGCGCTCGATGGAGTGGAGCTTTTCAACTTCGACAGTACCGAACCGGCTGATCTTGCCCAGGTCATTGCGTCCCAGATCGACCAGCATATTATGCTCAGCCAGTTCCTTTTCGTCGGCTAAAAGTTCAGCTTCCAGAGCCTTGTCCTCCTCGTCGGTCTTACCACGGGGGCGAGTGCCTGCGAGGGGGAAAGTATGGAGAACGCCGTCCTCAAGCTTGACAAGAGTTTCCGGGGAAGCGCCTGCGATCTCAACGTCAGTGCCGGAGAAGTAGAACATATAAGGGGAGGGATTTATCGTCCTGAGCATACGGTAGGTATTCAGGAGACTGCCCTCAAATCCTGCGCTGAGGCGGTTTGAGAGGACTATCTGGAAGATGTCGCCCTCGTGGATATGGTGCTTGGCTTTTTCCACCATAGCGCAGTACTGCTCCTTATTGAACAGGGGAGTTACCTCGGAAGTAAGTCTGCCGGAGATATCCTGTTTTCTCTTGCCTGTACGCAGCAGGGAAGCAAGCTGAGTCAGTTCAAGGACTGCCTTATTATAGCCGGTTTCCGGGTCACTGAGGGACATATTTGCTATGAGGATAAGCTTCTGGCGGAAGTTGTCGAAAGCGATGACCTTATCAAAGAGCATCAGGTCAACGTCCTTGAAGCTTTCGGAGTCCTCAGTGGGGATACGCAGAGACTTTTCGGAGTAGGCGAGGAAGTCGTAGGAGAAGTAGCCCACAAGGCCACCGGTAAATGGCGGTAAATAGTCAAAACGTGGGCTTTTGTTGCGGGAGAGTATCTGGCGTATCTGGACAGACGGGTCGTCTGTTTCGATGTCCAGACCGTCCACGGACATATGTGTTCCGGCAGCGGTTATCTGCATTTTCGGGTCGAAACCGAGGAATGTGTACCTTCCCCATTTTTCGTTATCGCTGACGGACTCAAGCATATAGCAGTGAGTGGACACGTTTTTGAGTATCGAGACAGCCTCGATAGGAGTACAGATGTCTGACAGTATCTCGCAGCTTACCGGAAGGATATCGAAATCCCCCTGGCTGGCGAATTTTTTGACTGTAGACAAGTCGGGTAAGAAGTTCATGAAATGCACCTCCACATAGATAGTCTGCAAGGCGCAAAAAAGTCCCTGACAGACAAATAGAATCTGTCAAGGACGAATAAACTTATCCGCGGTACCACCTTGATTCACGGCAAAGCCGTGCGCTTAGCAGGATACTAACATATCCCTGACGGTTAACGCACGTCCTAACGTCGCAGAATACTCTGAAGGGGTACACACCTTCATTTGACTGCGCCCTCGGCGGTCCATTTGCTGCACTGTTTTCCACCTGACTCACACCAACGCAGGCTCTCTGTGGGAGCATAAACAGCTTTATCTCCGCTTCAACGGTTTGTTTGTTTACAAGCCTATTCTACCATACCCCGCCAGATTTGTCAAGGGAATTTCCAAAAAAATTCACGGCGGCATTATATAAATGTTGATATAGCGGAGTATATACCGCATAAAAGCATGGAGAAACCGAGTATCAGGAAAATCTTTCCGAGCCATTTACCCTCTTTTTCGGCTCGTTTTTCAAAGCCGGGGGAGTGGACGAAGGGGGTGAGGGTGTGGTGCATAATGTCCTGCATCATGCAGTAGAAAGCGTGGGTGCGTTTCTGGAAGTGCCATTCGGTAAGTACCCCATCAGCGATGCACAAAAGGCTTGCTATGATAACGGCAGTCTTGCTGACACCGCTTCCGGAAAGGAGTATCAGTGCCGGGAACGCAAAGCCGTAGCGCAGAAACCAAGCCGTTCGGATGACCTGTTTTTCCTGGGCGGTGTAGGGGCGCTTCTGTTTTTCGTTATACTTCCAGCGACTCTGTTTTTTTGCCTTTTTCCGGGGAATTTTCCTGCCGGGGAGGGTAGTGCGGTCGGTGTATATGAAGATGATGAGCATTATCACCATTGCCGCAAACAGCATAGCAGCACAGTAAAGCAGGAAAGTGCTGCGCATACCGTTTCCCAGGACAAGCACTATCACCTGACCAATGGAAAGCAGTGCGTAAACCTGGCGGATACTGGTGAGTGTTCCGGGGAACTGCCCTTCTTCAAGCCTTTTCAGTTCCGGTTCACAGGGCGGCATCAGAAACCGCTGCAATGGCGTTTTGAAGCGCTTTATCGCCGCATACTCCGTCCGCAGTTCGATACCCAGAAGGCGGAATTCCTTGTGGGTACGGCTTGCTTCAAGGCGCTCCATGATGCTCCGGCTGTACCTTGTCCGGACGTACACCGCCATTACTAAACAGCAGAGAATATCCGCTGTAACCATAAGTTTACTGACCATTGCGCTCACCTCCTCAGACAGATAATACCACAAAAAGCCGGGAAATGCAAGTATGAAGCGAAATTTTGAACAAAAAGTGTAAAAGGTAAAAATGTTTTCCAGAAAATCTTTTTAAAAACACTTGAAATATCTGTCAGAATAGTGTAAAATAGATTTGGGTTGTTATGCGATTAACAACTTCTTATAAAAGTATACTAAACGAAAGGATGTCATAACAATGGCAGGATTAAACAAAGTCACAGTTGAAGACATTAATGTAAAGGGCAGAAAGGTTCTCGTAAGAGTTGATTTCAACGTTCCTATGAAGGACGGCGTTATCACTAACGACAACCGTATCCAGGCTGCTCTCCCTACTATCAAGAAGCTCATCGAGGGCGGCGCTAAGATCGTTCTCTGCTCACACCTGGGCAAGCCCAAGAACGGCCCTGAGGCTAAGTTCTCCCTCGCTCCCGCTGCTAAGAGACTTTCTGAGCTGGTTGATACTAAGGTAGTTTTCGCTGCTGACGATACAGTTACAGGCGACAACGCTAAGAAGGCTGTTGCTGAGATGAACGACGGCGAGATCGTTGTCCTGGAAAATACCCGTTTCCGTGGCGCTGAGGAGACTAAGAACGGCGAGGAGTTCTCTAAGGAACTGGCTGATCTGGTTGACGGCGAAGTATTCGTTATGGACGCTTTCGGCAGCGCTCACAGAGCGCACGCTTCTACTGCCGGCGTTACAAAGTTCGTTAAGGAAACTGCTGTTGGCTATCTGATGCAGAAGGAGATCCAGTATCTCGGAAACGCTGTTGAAGATCCTGAAAGACCTTTCGTTGCTATCCTGGGCGGCGCTAAGGTTGCTGATAAGCTCAACGTTATCTCCAACCTCCTTGAGAAGTGCGATACACTTATCATCGGCGGCGGTATGGCTTATACATTCATCAAGGCACAGGGCGGTTCTATCGGTAAGTCACTGGTAGACGACGAGAAGCTGGACTACTGCAAGGAGATGCTGGCTAAGGCTGAGTCTCTGGGCAAGAAGATCCTTCTCCCTGTTGATACAGCTATCGCTGCTTCATTCCCTGATCCTATCGACGCTCCTATCGACGTAGAGTACGTTGATTCCGACAAGATCCCTGAGGATAAGATGGGTCTGGATATCGGCCCTAAGACTGCTGCTATCTTCGCTGAGGCTGCAAAGAGCGCTAAGACCGTTGTTTGGAACGGACCTATGGGCGTATTCGAGAACCCCACTCTGAAGAAGGGTACAGTTGCAGTTTGCGAGGCACTTGCTGAGGCTGACGCTACTACTATCATCGGCGGCGGCGATTCCGCTACTGCTGCTATCAACCTGGGCTACGCTGACAAGATGAGCCACATCTCTACAGGCGGCGGCGCTTCCCTTGAGTACCTTGAGGGTAAGGTTCTTCCCGGCGTTGCAGCTATCGCTGAGAAGTAATTAGACTATAACTGACGATAAAGGGCGGATTTCTGATCTGCCCTTATTGCCGTAGTTGAGGTATAGTATGAAAAAATGTGAATTTACCGCTAAAGTTCAGGAAAACTCCGTGGCAGTATGGCTTCTGGCTCTGTGCGGATTCCTGCTTGGCATAATTGTAGGCTTCTGCTGGTCACCTGTAAAGCACGGCGTGACTATCGGCTGCAATAATGTTTCAAACACTTCCAATGAAGGCTGCTGCGAAAATGCAGACGACGAGGAAGTTTGCTGATAAACTTTGTTAATAAATTTTCAAGGAGTAATAACCATGAACAAGAATCTTAGAAAGGCAATCATTGCCGGCAACTGGAAAATGAACAAGACCCGTCCTGAGGCTAAGGCTCTGCTGGAAGCTATCAAGCCTCTGGTAGCTAACGCTGAGGGCAAAATCGAGGTTATCGCCTGCGTACCTTTCACAAACCTTGAGACTGCTCTTAATGTTACTGAGGGCAGCAACGTTAAGATCGGCGCTGAGAACGTACACTTCGAGAAGAGCGGCGCTTTCACAGGCGAGATCTCCGCTGATATGCTGACTGAACTGGGCGTTGAGTACGTTGTTATCGGTCACAGCGAGAGAAGACAGTACTTCGGTGAGACTGACGAGACTGTAAACAAGAGAACTGCTGCTGCTCTGGCTGCTGGTCTGAAGCCTATCGTTTGCGTAGGTGAGCTGAAGTGGGAGAGAGAGTGCAACATCACTGAGGAAGTTATCGCCCGCCAGATCAAGCTTGACCTGTGGAACGTTTCTGCTGAGGACGTTAAGAAGACTGTTATCGCTTACGAGCCTGTATGGGCTATCGGTACAGGTCTGACTGCTACACCTGACCAGGCTCAGGAAGTTTGCGCATTTATCCGCAGCCAGCTTGCTAAGCTTTACGATCAGGCTACTGCTGACGCTGTTACGATCCAGTACGGCGGTTCTATGAACGCTAAGAACGCTGCTGAGCTTCTTGCTAAGCCCGACATCGACGGCGGTCTTATCGGCGGTGCTTCACTGAAGGCTGAGGACTTCAACGTTATTGT
>CAMOEP010000040.1 GCA_946612185.1 uncultured Ruminococcus sp. | reverse complement strand
CCGGAGGAAACCATGATTATCTCACGTCCGGAGTTGTGCAGGTCGGAAATGACTCTTACAAGGTTGGTCATGCGGCGTATGTTCAGTTTTCCGGTCTTGTGGGCGAGTGTGGAAGTGCCAAGCTTTATGACGATACGCTTTTTGTCGGATATATTTCTCATAATTTTACTTCTTTCAGTTAACTTTATTAACAGGATTGCCGTCCAGCCAAGCCCTGATATTGCCGCATACTATATCCATAAGTCTGCGTCTTGTCTCAAAGGCTGCCCAGGCGGTGTGCGGAGTTATGCGGCAGTTTTTGGCGGATTTAAGGGGAGTATCCGGCGACATCGGCTCATTTACCAGTACATCAAGGTACGCACCGGCTATCTTTCCGGCGTTGAGAGCGTCAGCGAGTGCCTGTTCATCGGCTGCACCGCCACGGGAGGTATTAATAAGTATAGCCTCCGGCTTCATAGCGCTGAGGAGTTCCTTGCCGATTATGCCCTTTGTCTGCTCAGTCAGAGGGCAGTGGAAGGTAACGATATCCGCCTGAGAAGCGGCTGTCATAAGGTCAGCGACCGGGTATGGGCAGTCCTTCGGGGCAGTACGGGTATTCACGATAATATTCATACCAAAAGCGTCAGCGATCTGCGCAACACGTCTGCCGATAGAGCCGTAGCCGACGATAGCAATGGTCTTTCCGGCAAGTTCTCCGGTCGGTATCGGGAAATAGGAGAAGGACGGTGAGCGCTCCCACTCGCCGTTCTTAACAGCAGCATCGTAGTCCCTTATGCGGCTGAAATGGTCGAGTATATAGGCGAAAACCTGCTGTGCAACAGCGTTTGTGGAGTACTGCCCTGCGTTGCAGACAGTGATGCCTTTCTCAGCGGCGTAAGCGGTATCAACGTTATTGTAGCCGGTGGCGAAAAGTCCGATATAGCGTATATTCGGACATTTATCCATTACCTCCGGGGTGATAAGCACCTTATTGCAGAGAACCACCTCAGCGTCACCGATATTCTCAGCAGTTTCATGAGCCTTTGTAAATGGTATGATATTCACCTCACCGAAGCTTTCCAGTTCGCTGACGGGGATATCGCCATTAACGCTGACTGTATGCCAGTCGAGGACAGCTATCTTCATTTGCTTTTCTCCTCTCCGCTGCTTTCGTCTGTTTTTTCTTCCGCAGACTTATTCTCAGCAGCAGTATTTTCAGGAGTTTTCTTCTTGTACACAAATGTGGATATGAGCGCCGCCAGGATAAATACTCCCTCGATAATTCCAACTATCTGGAACTTTGCCTTGTCAGTATCGAAGAACCAGAGTATCATGGAAAACGGGATAGCAAAGGCAAATATCAGTTGATATGGTTGTTTGTCCTTTGAGAAACGCCATGCAAAAAACACAAGTGAGATGAGGCAGAAAACGATGTGCATACCGAATGGGAAGGGGAAAAGCCCGGTCTGCTCGATTTCCACCGCTGAAAGGAATACATTTCCGAGAGTATCAAGTAACATAATTTTACTCCATTCCGCTAAGCGGGATCGTCCTTACACGGCGGACGATCATGCCGAATTATCTGCCTGGAGAAACACTTTCCCCAAAGCTTGCTCCCTACATTATAACACAAGCCCCGGAAAATTGCAACTTTTTTCACAAAAAAACCTTGCACAAACTACAGGCGTAAGTGAGGAAAATATGGATATTCTGCCGAAAATATGTAAAAACTTTTATTTTAGTAAGATGCTGATAATATTCACTTATGCAGAATACACATTAAGGGGGAGTTATTTTCGGTAAAACGTACAAAAATTTCACAAGGTAAAAATATCTTCTTCACTTTTTTTTACAGATATGATATAATAAAATGAGTATTTCAGGGGGTGAAGAATTATTTGAAAACGCTGTATATTTCCGACCTTGACGGCACTCTCCTGGGCACTGACCAGTCACTCAGCGCAGAAAGCGCCGGTATCCTGCGGAATGTCACCAGTTCCGGCTCTTTTTTCACGTTCGCTACCGCAAGAACGGCTGAGTCCGCACTGAAAATAATGGAGAACGCCGGTGTGAACGTGCCGTGCATACTCATGAACGGAGTCTGCATTTACGATATGCTAAGGAAGGAATATGTCCTGTGCCGCTATATTCCGCAATCTGAGGCGGCTTTAACAGCGAAGGAACTTGACAGGCAGGACTTCGGCGGATTTTTATACAGGATAGACAGCGGGAAGCTATCCTGCTATTTCACAGAACTTAAAAACAATGCCATGAAAGAGTTCTTCAATACCAGAAAAATACGGTATAACAAGAATTTCATCAAGGTGGACTCCCTCTCGCAGGTCTGCGATGACAAGGTGGTCTACTTCTGCGTCATCGCCTCTAAGGACAGGCTCGAACCGCTGAAAATGACCGTTTCGGAAACTCCCGGTCTGCGATACGAGTTCTATGGCGATGTTTACGATAATACCTCATGGTATCTGGAGGTATTCCATGAGTCAGCTTCAAAGTCGGCAGGAGTTGAGTTCCTGCGACGGAATTACGGCTTTGACAGAGTGGTGGCTTTCGGTGATAATTACAACGACCTGCCCCTTCTGCGCTCGGCTGACCTGAGTTTTGCTGTGGAAAATGCCGTTGACGAGGTTAAAAAAGCCGCTGACCGGATAACTCATATCGGTGTGGCTGCTGAGATACAACGGCTCGCTGAAAATCAACATAATTAACTAACGAAAGGAATAAAAGCAGATATGAAAAAACTTATGTTAGGTAACGAGGCTTTCGCCCGTGGTCTTTATGAAGCAGGTTGTAAGGTAGTTTCCAGCTACCCCGGCACTCCTTCTACAGAAATTACTGAGGAAGTCGCTAAGTATGACGAGGTTTATGCTGAGTGGGCTCCCAATGAGAAAGTTGCTATGGAGACTGCACTGGGCGCTTCTATCGCCGGTGCAAGAAGTTTCTGCGGTATGAAGCACGTCGGTCTGAACGTTGCTGCTGACCCGCTGTATACTGCCGGTTATACCGGCGTTAACGCTGGTATGGTCATCGCTGTTGCTGACGACCAGGGTATGCATTCTTCCCAGAATGAGCAGGATTCCCGTCACCACGCTATCGCTTCTAAAGTTCCTATGCTCGAACCCTCTGATTCTACAGAATGTAAGGAGTTCGTAAAGCTTGCATTTGATCTTTCTGAGCAGTTCGACGCTCCCTTCATCGTGAGAATGTCCACAAGAGTTGCTCACTCTCAGAGCATCGTTGAAATGGAAGAACGCAAGGAACTTGAACTGAAGCCCTACGAGAAAACTCCCCAGAAGTTCGTTATGATGCCTGCTTACGCAAAGGGCAGACACGTTTTCGTTGAGGAGAGAACCAGGAAGCTTACAGAGTACGCTGAGACAAGCCCCCTGAACCGTGTGGAGATCTCCGACAAGGCTGAGTTCGGCGTTATCACTAACGGTGCTGCTTACCAGTATACCAAAGAAGCACTGGGCGACAGAGTTTCCGTCCTCAAACTGGGTATGGTAAATCCCCTCCCCGTTAAGCTTATCCAGGACTTCGCTGCTAAGTATGAGCGCATCGTAGTTATCGAGGAACTCGACGGCATCATCGAGGAGCATTGCCGCAATATCGGCGTTACTAACGTTGAGGGCAAGAATATCTTCGGCTATATCGGTGAGATAAATCAGGCAGTTATCGCTGAGAAACTCCTGGGCGAGAAGAAGGACTTCGCTGCTCTGGAGGAGAATATCCCTGTACGTCCCCCTGTAATGTGTGCAGGATGTCCTCACCGTGGACTGTTCTACTGCCTGAAAAAGCTGGGCGTAACAGTTTCCGGTGATATCGGCTGCTACACTCTCGGCGCTGCTGCTCCTCTTAACGCTATTGATACTACCATCTGCATGGGCGCTTCCATTTCCGGACTTCACGGCTTCAACAAGGCAAGAGGTGCTGAAAGCGAGCATAACAGTGTTGCTGTTATCGGTGACTCAACTTTCATGCACAGCGGTATGACAGGTCTTGTTAATATTGCTTACAATAACTCAAACTCCACTGTTATTATCCTTGACAACTCCATTACAGGTATGACCGGTCACCAGCAGAACCCCACTACCGGCAAGAACCTCAAGGGCGACCCGGCTGCTGCTGTTAACCTGGAGGAACTTTGCAAGGCTATCGGTATCAAGCGTGTCCGTGTTACTGACCCCTACAAGCTGGCTGAAACTGAGGCTGCTATCAAGGAAGAACTTGCTGCTGACGAGGCTTCTGTCATCATTTCCAGAAGACCCTGCGCTCTGCTCAAATACGTTAAGCACAATCCTCCTTTCGCTGTTGATACTGAAAAGTGCGTAGGCTGCAAGGCTTGCATGAAGCTGGGATGTCCTGCTATCTCTATCCGTGACAAGAAGGCTGTTATCGACCATACTCAGTGCGTTGGCTGCGGCATCTGCAAGGAACAGTGCAAGTTCGGCGCTATCGGCTGATGAGGTAAACTTATGTTACAGATCGAAATATATGAGGAGTTCAGTCATTGGCTGGACGACCTGTTTGAGAATAACACTATTCCGGAGGACGCTCAGGCTTTCTGCTTCAACCTCTATGAGGAGTCCGCTGAGGACTGCATTTATGCCGCTCAGCTTGTGGCTTCCGGTGAATTCGACGAAACCGACGACAGCGGCGAGTGGGCTTGCGAGGAAGTATGGTCAAGCGAGGAGAACATCTTCTGCATCGACACCTCCGACGAGGACGAAAAAGGCTGGCAGCACGCCCGTGACCTGTACCGTGAAATGGTCGAGGAGTACATCAAGTCAGGCACTCACCGGCGTATCCTCACCTCCCTTAAAGGTATAGGTATCGGCTTTGTTGACGGCGAACTCGAACTTATCAAGTAATACATCGTGCATTATATATCAATAAGGAGTAAAATATAATGGAAACTAAATCAATTATGATAGTCGGCGTTGGCGGACAGGGTTCTCTGCTCGCTTCCAGACTTCTGGGCAACGTTCTGCTTGCTCAGGGATATGACGTTAAGGTAAGCGAAGTACACGGCATGAGTCAGCGTGGCGGAAGCGTTGTTACCTATGTAAAGTACGGCGATAAGGTATACTCCCCCGTTATCGAAAAGGGCGAGGCTGACGCTGTTATCTCCTTTGAACTCTTAGAGGCTGCAAGATGCCTGCCTTACCTGAAAAAGGGCGGTCATCTCATCACTTCAACTCAGCAGATAGACCCTATGCCTGTTATCACAGGTGCTGCACAGTACCCGGAGAACCTTACCGAGAAGCTGAAGGCTGCCGGTGCTGAACTGGTTGCTGTTGACGCTCTGTCACTGGCTGAACAGGCTGGTACTGCTAAGGCTTCAAACGTTGTACTCATGGGCGTTCTGGCTGCAAGAATGGATTTCCCGGAGGAACTCTGGCAGAAGGCTCTGGAACAGTGCGTACCTCCTAAATTCCTGGAACTCAACAAGAAGGCTTTTGAACTGGGTAAAAACGCATGATGACACCTTTCGGGAGCGATTTTGCAAGGGAACTGGTGGTGGAAGAACTCCCCATGAGCGACGGCACATACACTCACCTGCAATACCTTTATGAGATATACTTCAGAATAGTCGCTGACGAACTGAGTGACAGTGAAAGAAAAAGCTTGGAAAAGACAGTTCGTGCGCAAGGAGTATACTCCGAGGAGGATATACAAGAGCTGGTGGACGACAAGAGCGTTGACTCCGAGACTGCATACCAGTGCTGGGCTGCGGCTTGTCTCGTTGACGCAGCACTTTCCGGGACTGACTACTCAGGTGACTGTATCGGCTATGCTGATAAATATAACGATGCTGTCAGAAATATCACAGATGCCAGCAAAAAGCGCAAATTCCTTACACGCAAGCCCGTCCATGATATACCAAAGATCGTAAATACGGCATCAGACAGCCTTGACTATGTGCTTGGCATACCAGCAGATTCAGAACTGGCTGACGAAATGCGTGAAAACGGCAGGTATGAGCAGTTCCTCGAAAGCATCAACGCTTTGCAGGACAGGCTCATTACCCTTGCTGAAAACTATGAATAGACCTTGCCGTACTTCCGGTAAGTCATATTACCACAGATGATGTAACATCAGTGTATGGTGCGGAAGCTGACCGTATCCATAAGGCAAAATATATTTTATTACAGAAGGAGTCTGGATACCAATGGAAAATTATTGGAATCAGGAAATTGAAACCATGTCCCTTGAGGATATGCGTAAGCTGCAAAGCGAGCGCCTTGTGGCACAGGTAAAGCACGTTTATGAGAACGTGAAGTACTACCGTGACCTTATGGACGAAAAGGGCGTTAAGCCGGAAGACATTCAGTCGGTGGACGACCTGCACAAGCTCCCTTTCATATCAAAGGCTGATCTGCGTGAAGCTTACCCGGACGGTCTGCTGGCTGTTCCCAAAAGCCAGTGCGTAAGGATACACTCCACAAGCGGTACTACCGGCAAGAGAGTAGTCGCTTTCTATACCCAGAACGACGTTGACCTCTGGGAGGACTGCTGCGCAAGAGCTATTACTGCTGCCGGCGGTACTGAGGACGACGTTTGTCAGGTGGCTTACGGCTACGGTCTGTTCACAGGCGGCGCTGGTCTGCACGGCGGTTCTCATAAGGTGGGATGTCTTACTCTGCCTATGTCAAGCGGTAATACCGACCGCCAGATAACTTTCATGCGTGACCTGGGTACTACTATACTCTGCTGCACACCTTCTTATGCTGCGTATATCGGTGAAACTCTCCACGAAATGGGTCTTACCCCCGACGATATTCAGCTTAAAGCCGGAATCTTCGGCGCTGAGCCATGGACTGAGGAAATGCGCCGCTCTATCGAGAAGTCGCTGGGCATCAAGGCTTACGATATCTACGGTCTTACCGAGATAAGCGGCCCCGGCGTTGCTTTCGAGTGCAGCGAGCAGAAGGGTATGCACATCAATGAGGATAATTTCATTCCTGAGATAATCAACCCGGAAACCGGCGAAGTCCTTCCGGAAGGCGAAGTGGGCGAGCTGGTGTTCACAAGCATCACCAAGGAAGCTTTCCCCCTCCTGAGATACCGCACAAGAGATCTTTGCGTACTCTCCAGAAAAAAATGCTCCTGCGGACGTACTCTCATCAAAATGGCTAAGCCTATGGGCAGAAGCGATGATATGATGATAATCCGTGGCGTAAATGTATTCCCGTCACAGATAGAGACTGTTCTCATCGAGCAGGGTTACTCACCCAACTACCTTATCGAGGTAGACCGTATCAATAACAGTGATACACTCGACATCAGCGTTGAGATGAACCCCGACCAGTTCTCAGATAAGGTCAAGGATATGCAGCAGCAGGAGAGAGCCCTGGCTGAAGCTATCAAGACTATGCTGGGTATCAGTCCCAAGGTTCACCTGGTTTCCCCCAAGTCTATCACAAGAAGCGAGGGCAAGGCTGTAAGAGTTATTGATAAGCGCAAACTCCACGACTAATTACCCAAAAAAATCTATATTATGAGGTGATCTTTAATGAAAGTCAAATTATTTTCCACAAACTATATGCCTGAGCAGGAAAAGTATGCAAGATTTACTGCTTTTGAGAATGAACTTAACGACTTTATCTCCAAGGTAAAAGTCATCGACATCAAGTACAGCAGCTCTCTCGGTATGTGCCACGATGCCCAGACACACGTTAATGAGTATATGGAAGACTTCTCTGCACTGGTTATGTACGAGGACACTCCCGCTGCACCTGCCGCTGCTAAGAAAAAGACCACTTCTGCCAAAAAGAAAACTGCTTCTTCTAAGGAGGAATGATCTATGTCAAATGTCAGACAGATCTCTGTTTTCGTCGATAATAAGCCGAATCAGCTTACCGGCGTTATGAAGCTGATAAAGGACAGCGGCATCAATATCCGTGCCCTGAGCCTTGCTGATACCAAGGACTTCGGTATACTGCGTATCATCGTGAACGATACCGACAAGACCTGCGAGACTCTTAAAGCTGCCGGTTATGCGGTAACTGTTACTGAGGTCGTTGCTATAACTATCCCCGATTCTCCCGGTCAGCTCAGCCGTGTGCTTGATATCCTCGGCGGCGAGGGCGTTAACCTGGAGTACCTCTACGCTTTTCTGGGAAAATCCGACAGGGCTGTATCCTTCGTTATCCGTGTTGATGATAACTCTAACGCCGCTTCTGCTCTCACTAAAGGCGGTATTATTCAGCTTACCGAAAATGACATCTCAGAAATGTGAGTTTTACACAAATATTTGATTCATATTTAAATAAATTTTGAAAACGCTTGACAACCTTTTGGTTTGATTGTATAATTATTATGTAACCAAGTGCGCCTGCTTGTCCGGCGGGCGCTGGTTTCAGGCAAATACTATCAGAGGAGTGATTACAATGGGTATTCTTGATAAGATCAGTGACGTCTCAAGAGGCGCATCTGATAAGGCAAAGAACATTTCTGAAGCCAATAATCTCAAGAGAAAGATCCTGTATGAGGAAGAAAGGATCGTCGAGATCTTTACTGATATCGGTAAAAAGTACTACAAAAACCCCAACGAGGATCCTGCTGCTCTCAAGGAACTGTGCGATGATATCGACACAAGGCGCAGAAGAATCAAGAAGATGAAGTTTGAACTGAATGGTATCAGAGGTTGCAAGGTTTGCCCCAAGTGCAATGCAGAGGTAAACGAAAGATTCCAGTTCTGCGGAAGATGCGGTGCAAGACTGCCTGATATCGAGGACGATGACTTCATGTCTTTAGAGCCTAACGATTACTACACAGAAAGCAGCAATCAGGTCTTCAATGCAGATTCTACACAGAACTTCTGATGCACGTTAATAAAACAGGGCTGTTCTGATTTTTCGGGGCAGCCTGTTTTTTTGGAGGAGTTTATGAAAAGAATCGTTCATGTCTGCGAAACTGCACTGCTTATACTCACCGCTAACCTTATCCCCCTCTGGACTGAAACAGGATTCGGGAAATTACCTTTGACTATCGCCACTTTACTGCTTTGCGGCTCGTACCTCTTTACCCTGATAAAAGGCGACGGCGTTAAGATCAGCGACAAACGCCTGAAACGCCTGCACCGTGGCTGCTCACTAACAAAAACCGGCGGCATCGCTGCGGCGGTGGAGGTACTCATTCTCATCGGCTTCTTCATCATCACCGATGCCGGTATCCTTGCTAAAATATTCGCAGCAGTACTCCCCGTCCTGCTCATAGGTATCGTTATCTTCTGCGGAAGTGTACGCATCGCTGCCAATTCCAGACAGATAAAGCTGACAGATCATATAGCTATGCTGCTGTTCTGGTGGCTGCCGGTGGTGAATATATTCCTTATACGAAAGTTCTACCTGACAGCAAAACGTGAGTACATCTTCGAGGCGGATAAGGTCGAACTGGACAGCATCCGTGAAGCAAGCCAGGTTTGCCGGACTAAGTACCCGGTCATCATGGTTCACGGCATTTTCTTCCGTGACTGGCAGCTTATGAACTACTGGGGACGTGTTCCCGCTTCACTTAAAAAGAACGGCGCTTCCGTATTCTACGGCAAACAGCAGTCCGCCCAGTCTGTGGCTGACAGCGCAAAGGAACTGAAAGCCGAGATCGAAAAGGTTCTCGCTGAGACCGGTGCTGAGAAGGTAAATATCATCGCCCACTCAAAAGGCGGACTTGATTCACGCTACGCCATAAGCCGTCTGGGTATGGCTGACCATGTGGCTACGCTCACTACTGTGAATACGCCCCACCGTGGCTGCGATATGGTGGACGTTCTTCTTGATAAGATACCGGATAATATCGTTGACTATATCGCTGAAAAGTACGAAAAGATATTTACCGTTCTGGGCGATACAAAGCCGGATTTCCTTGCCGGTGTCAAAGACCTGAGCGCTGAGCGGGCTAAGGCTTACGACCAGGAAATGCCGGATATGCCGGGAGTTTCCTACCGCAGTATCATGACCGTAATGAACAGCCCGAAAGCTGCCGGTTTTCCGCTTAATATGGGCTATCGGCTCATAAAAAAGCTGAACGGCGCTAACGACGGTCTTGTTTGGGAAGGTTCAGCCTCCCACGGCGATTTCCGCCTTGTAAAGCATACCGGTAAACGTGGTATCAGCCACGGCGACGTTATCGACCTTATGCGTGAGAATATCGAAGGCTTCGACGTTCGGGAATTCTACGTCGGTATCCTCAAAGACCTGAAAGACCAGGGTTTCTGAACATACGCTGTATCCTCCGGCACAGATAATACACCGGCACTCCAAACGCAAACCACAACGCCGAAAACGGCAGACATATCTGTCCGAGGATATTCAGCGGCATATCCGAATAATCCCACACCGCCCAGCCCATTATGAGATTATCAGCGATACCGGCTGCAAACTCCGTGCAGGTGATGATGATACTCCCGATAAAACAGCACCGCAGAAGCGTTATCTTCCGCCTGCTGGTGATGCAGTTCATCAGCATCAGTATCACTCCCCCGCACACTCCCATTGTCCAGTGAGTGTAGCCACGCCCGGATATCTCAATCAGGCTGTAAATAAAAAATCCCATAAGGAAGGCAAAAATGTGCTGAGAAAACTTCATTCCGGCACTCCTTTCTTTTAGGCAACACCCCACAAAGACCGCCTGACGGCTTTGCGGCACATCTGCTTGCTGGGCGGTGTTGCCTTTATGACATACTACGATACTATTATTAATCAGAGGTGAAAACATATGCGCAAAAGCTGTATTCTTATGCACATTTCCAGCCTGCCTTCAAAATATGGCATTGGAAAAATGGGCAGAGCTGCTTTCGATTTCGTGGACTTTCTCAGAAAAGCTGAAGTGAAATGCTGGCAGATACTCCCCCTCTCCCCCACCAGCTACGGCGATTCCCCATATCAGTCCTTCTCGGTAAACGCCGGGAATCCCTACTTCATCGACTTCGAGGTGCTTGAGGGCGACGGTCTTTTAGAACGCCATGAGTACGAAAGCTTCTCCTGGGAAACTGACCCGGATAAGGTGGATTATGCCCTTATCTATGAGAACTGCTTCCAGGTACTCCGCATCGCTTACTCACGCTTCAAATCCGGAAAGTTCCCGGACTATAAGAAGTTCTGCGACGAGAATAAGTCCTGGCTCGACGAGTACGCACTTTTCATGGCACTCAAATCAAAAAACGACGGCAAGGCATGGTATGAGTGGGACAGCGACATCTCCATGCACAAGGCGGAGGCTGTTGCGGCAGCTAAAAAATCGCTGAAAAAAGATATCGGCTTCTACAAGTTCCTCCAATTCGAGTTTTCAAGACAGTGGGGCGAACTTAAAAAGTACGCTAACGACTGCGGCATAGAAATAGTTGGAGATATCCCGATATACTGCGCTCTGGACAGCGTTGAGGCATGGAGTGAGCCAAGACTTTTCTGGTTTAATAAAAAGCGCCGCCCGGTTTGCGTTGCAGGCTGCCCTCCGGACGACTTCTCCCCCACTGGTCAGCTTTGGGGCAACCCCCTCTACAACTGGGCTTACCACAAGCGCACCGGCTACAAGTGGTGGATAAACCGCATCGCCAATGCTGCAAAGCTTTACGATATCGTCCGCATCGACCATTTCAGAGGATTTGAAAGCTACTACACCATTCCCTTCGGCAACGAGGACGCTACCGTTGGCGAGTGGAAGAAAGGCCCTGGATACGAGCTTTTCAAGACTGCTGAGGAGGAACTTGGCAGGCTGAATATCATCGCTGAGGACTTGGGATTCATTACCACGGAAGTCCGTCAGCTTCTTGATGACTGCGGCTACCCCGGCATGAAAGTGCTGCAATTTGGTTTCAGTGACGGAACTAACGAGCATCTGCCCCATAACTTCTCCACAACCAACTGCTTCGCTTACACCGGCACTCACGACAACGAGACTCTTATCGGCTGGGTGGAGTCAATGGACAAAAAGTCCCTGAAATTCGCCAGAAAGTACCTGG